>CAIJEA010000617.1 GCA_903819605.1 uncultured cyanobacterium
AGTTGCGGCGCTTTGCGCCGCAACTCTACTTTGGGTTTGCTATAAATGATTTATGGAGAGCTTCAAATTCACTCAGACATCACGGTGATGCTCTAAAGCCCAAATAGATAAAGGCGGCGCTTCGTGCTGCCTTTATCTATTTGGGCTTTAGATTGCCATAAATGCTTAGCACTGTATATGCTTATTGCAAGTAAGGCTATAAACCCAAATATGAATGCATCTGCTAATCCATCCGATCATCAACCCAATCGCCAAATTTCCCAAACGCTTATTCTCGAAGCTCGTAACATCGTGGCGGGATATGTTGAAGGGGTAGATATTTTACAAGGTGCAAATCTATCAGTATATGAAGGCGAGCTTGTTACTGTAATTGGTTCAAATGGTGCAGGGAAATCAACCTTAGCAAAAGCAATTTTTGGTTTAGTGCCCGTGCGATCGGGAGAAATGTTATTTGGCGATCGCCCTCTAATTGGACTCAAGCCAGAACAAATCGTGCGCCTAGGCATTAGCTATGTACCCCAAGTTGCCAATGTGTTTCCATCTCTAAGCATCTCCGATAACCTTGACATGGGAGCCTATACTCGCGAAGGTAATATCAAAGAAATTAAAGACAAGATTTACGAAAACTTTCCTGTATTAGCAAAGCGTCGCAATCAGAGAGCAGGTACGCTCTCAGGAGGAGAGCGGCAAATGCTCGCCATGGGACGAGCACTAATGTTGGAACCAAAGCTATTGATTTTAGACGAGCCTTCCGCCGCATTATCACCAATTTTGGTACAGGATATTTTCAATTTAATCCAAACTATTAATCAATCAGGGACATCGATTATTTTGGTAGAGCAGAATGCGCGTAAAGCTCTAGCGATCGCCGATCGGGGCTATGTAATGCATTTAGGAAAAGATGAATTTACTGGTAAAGGCGCAGATTTATTGAATAACCCTGAAGTTGCCGAGTTGTATTTGGGACTTGGTAATTTTGGTAAGCTTGCGCCTAATCCCTAATGTGCTAGTTGTAAAATATTAAAATCCAAAAATGTTAGTCAGAGTGAAGAATTGGCGGTGTGGGACGAAGCCCCACACCGCCAATTCTTCACTGGGAAGGGATTAGATTGATCGCTATAGTAATCATTACAAACTAAGAGATGTCTGATACATCGTGATCGCAGGACTTATCGATAGACTATTGATAGTGAGATGATAGTGACAGCAGCGTTTACTATCTAAAATCAAGGCTTTTTTATAGAGGAATTCAATGGCGGTGACAGAGGTGGAGCTTTCGTTTGATGAGTTAACAAAAGCACAGACTTATTTGCAGCAATTAGGACTATACGATGGTGAAGTTGATGGCATTTATGGCAAGTTAAGCGAAGCTGCTTTTGTGCAGTTTGCAAATGCTTTAAGTATCGATACAATTTTGGATGCTAATTCGCAAACTATTACCAATAATCTTTTGCAAATACCTGCCGTAGTTAAGTTTTTGCTAGAGCTTGTCGGAGATAGCGATCGCCTAGCGCAAAAATTCACTAATTCTCAGCGTATTTTCGTAAATATGGGGCAAGCAGACTCCAATCATCTTGGGTTTCTCGATCGCGGAGTCAATGGCTGTGTTGCGGGATCGATGCAAGACTTACCAAATCGCAGCTTTGCCCCTTCACCTTTGGTAAATCATATTCCTACCTACCCCGATCGCCTTGCTAGTTTGCCCGATGGTGTAAATGTCATTTCCTATGGCGAGATCGCGATGCTGGCAAATTCTCAAGTACGAGTGCGATTTCTTCCTTACCCTGCGATCGGCGCAATTCCCAACATTGAAAATATTGGCTTAGAGTTTCTCCATGAGAGCATACAAGAGGCTTGTATTTGTGTAGGGAGTGTAGTCAATGGGCAAATGTTATGCCGTTGGATTGGACGTAATCCTCTAAGCAATGTGCAGTTTTGGAGTTCTACAAAAATTTTGCCATTGCTATATACAATTTGCAAAGCCAATCAAGCTGAACCAAGTCAGCCGATTAATCTCTGTGCAATCTCCGATCCTAATGGTAAACAACCTACGCGATCGTTCTCAGAAATGGCAGAGCGAATTTGTAACTATGATGAATCCGATGGGATGACCTCAAATGCTTTAGCAGCAATGTTTAAACAATTTGCGACACCCTTAGAATTACAGGACTGGCTTAAGGGAATCACTGGCAATCAAAATCTTTCTTTTCAGGGACGCTATGGGGAAAAGCCCTATATCGAAATGCCAATATTATTGGACTCAACAGGTCGAGATTTTGTCGATCCTTCTAACGAGCCACATAGTGGGGACAATTTAATTTCGGCATACGATCTGACAAGGATTGTTTCTCAAATTGCGTGGCATCGCCATATCGCACCCACAAATCGTCTACCTGCTGCCCAGTGGCATAGCATCAGCAATTTGATTATCGCGATGGGGCAAGATACTGCTAGATATGTGGATGCGGCGATCGCGGCTTTAGGATTGCAATACTTCATTGGCGATCCAGTTGTCATCTCTAAAATGGGATTTGGCTATAGCGATCAGCGTAAATGCTCAGAGCTGACCTACGCTGCTTGCATTCAGTTTGTGGATCGCCTTGCAACATCTCACGATCATAATGTTCCTAAACTCCGCTCGGTAAATATGACCTTACGAGCTGTCCTCGATCTCAAAAATCCCGATCGCGAGGCATTGGAACTCGATTCGAGAATGGCTGCTACAGTTGCTGAAATTTTGCGTAGGATTGTAACAGAAGAGCTAATCTAGAAATCTGTGAAGAGATCTAGAGATAAGGCAATGAAAAAGGCTACCTTATGTCTAGATCGCAAAGTTATCTTACAATGCAGGATTGGGATACATGATGCAAAAACAACGTGCTTTATCTGCTGTCGGACTATGGTGGCGATGGGTACTTGCGACACTAGTAGGTGCAGTAATCGGCAACATATTTGGGATTTCTGCTTGTCTAGCGGGAGTCCATTACCTAAGCGATCGCTTGATCGCTTTGAGTATTTGTCATACAGGTTTTGGTAGTCTTACCTGTGCCGTCTCAACTGGCATTGTCTGTGGTTCTATTTTCGTCGGCGCATTTGTAGGCTTGATGCAGTATGTAGTCCTACGACGTTTTCTCAAAGCTCCTGCTTGGTGGATTTTAGCTAGCACCTTTGGATGGACTTGGATTGGTTTTGCAGCAACGAGTTTAGCCTATACAGCTCAATTTGGATTTGTGATGAATACTGACGGTTCTTTTGCCGAAAGCAATATTATCGATCGCATCCCGCTATTAGTCACTAATTCTCTATGGCTAGCTTTAGCAGGAATTTTATTAGGCGTTTTGCAATGGCTAGTGATCTGGAACGGAAAGAAAACTAAAAGCCCAGATCGTCGATCGTTTTTATGGATTGCCGTTAATGTTGTTTTAGCATTGTTTATGGCGATCGCCATAATGGCAATTTTTCGAGGTAGGGGAAGCCTATACGGAATTTTACTGTTTTTTCTGGGATTCACGCCCTTTTACGCCACGATTACGGCAGCCACTCTCGTCAAAATGCACTTACACAAATCACCCAAATTAGTAGAGGATAAAATGCTGTCAATTCCTCTAGCTGATTAGACTCTCCTATTGCCTTAGCTAAAGAATTAATGTCGAATTTACCCCCTGAAGTTACTACCATGCGATCGCAATTAACAGAAGCAACTTCGATCGCCTTCGTCGATAAAATCCAATTTTGTCTCGTCTCAACTTCGTTCACCAGCGAGGTGATTTTGACTAGCTATGTTTGTGATGGGAATACCCAAAATAGTCAGACACCAATTTTATTTTTGCATGGGTTTGATAGCTCTCTATTAGAGTTTCGCCGCATTTTTCCACAATTTATATCTTCACATCAGACTTGGGCAGTAGATTTATTTGGCTTTGGTCTAACCGAACGTCTGATCGATGTGCAAATCAGCCCCGAAGCGATTAAAGAGCATCTCTATTATTTTTGGAAAACCGCGATCGCTAAGCCGATTGTCCTAGTTGGTGCATCAATGGGTGGGGCGGCGGCAATCGATTTTGCCCTCACCTATCCCGATGTTGTGCAAAAACTCATTCTCATTGGTAGTGCTGGGATGCGAAAAGGTACTGCTGCGGGTAAATTCTTGGTTCCGCCTTTAGATCGCATCGCAACGGATTTTTTACGCAGTCCTAAAGTCCGTCGTGAAGTTAGTCTTAAAGCCTATGCCGATCCCAAGTTTGTTACGCTCGATGCGGAAATTTGTGCGTCTCTACATTTGGCAATGCCCCGATGGAGTGAATCTTTGATCTCGTTTACTAAAAGTGGCGGTTATGGCTCCTTTGCTAAGCAATTAAAACATTTACAACAGGAAACTTTAATTCTTTGGGGCAATCGCGATCGCATTCTCGGTACAAAGGATGCATTCAAGTTCCAATCAATTATTCCTAATAACAAACTCGTTTGGATTGAAAATAGCGGACATGTTCCACATCTGGAATGTCCCCAGATTACAGCTCAAGAAATCCTTAAATTTATCTAACACTTTAAAATCCATTACAAAATTTTTATTATGGCTATAGCTAAGTAAGTTAAAACATAAAACCCAGAAGAGAGTTGCGGC
>CAIJEA010000618.1 GCA_903819605.1 uncultured cyanobacterium
CGTCCAGCCTGAAACATGGAAAGTAGTCACCCAAAAGCAGCCAACAACCGAGCAGTTACAAGAACTAGTTTTTGCTTGGAAAATTAGCCGTCATGTCAAATCCAACGCGATCGCCATTACCAAAGACCTCACTACCATAGGTATTGGTGCAGGGCAAATGAATCGGGTCGGCTCTGCCAAAATTGCGCTGGAGCAAGCAGGCGAAAAAGCTCAGGGCGCTTTCCTAGCTAGCGATGGTTTCTTTCCCTTTGATGATTCCGTCCGTACTGCCGCCGCCGCAGGAATTATTGCGATCGTGCAGCCAGGAGGTAGTATGCGAGATGCTGATTCAATCAAAGCCGCAGACGAACTCGGTATGATTATGGTTCTTACAGGCGTTCGTCATTTCTTGCATTAACACTAGAAGAGAGTTGCGGCGCATAGAGCCATAACGCTCTTCTGGCTTTTTGACCTTGACTTACTTGGCTATAGCTATAGAGCTATAGCTTTTGTTTCTTTAACATCGATAAAACTTAGTTCCATTGATACTATTGATCGGAAATTAACAAGAAGCGAATATGTTCCATAGTCTTTTCGGAACGGAGGGCTTGAACTTTCTCGACTAGTTTAGTACTGGCGATGATCACGTCAGGCTGTAAAGCGATCGCATTGGCACGCAAATCGTCTTGGGTAGAGATGCTAGAAGGCAAGAAGCCTTGATTTTGCAGCATTTCCATTAATAAGCCAATCGAAACAAGATTATCATCAATTACCAAAATCTTTTTGCTTCTAGCAGTCTTACTGGACAATAGTAATTCAACCTCCCTCATCAATACAGCAATATCAAGGGGTTTAGTGACATAGCTATCTATCCATAAATGCATTCCCTGATTCTTGTCATCGAGTACAGACACAATAATAATAGGAATATCTAGGGTTGCGGGATCGGATTTGAGAATAGAAGCAACATCATATCCATTAATGCCTTGCATGATTACATCAAGAGTAATGAGATCGGGACGGATTTCGCGTACTTTCGTGATAGCCTCTTGTCCATTATGAGCCTCTTGAACTACATATCCTTTCGCCTCTAATTCCTGCCTGAGCAAGCTCCGAATGCTGGGATCATCATCAATCACTAAAATGTTCTTAGGAGAGGCGTTCTGATTATCTGATTGCCGATCGGGGATCACTCTTTTCTTAAGTTGATCGATGAGAACATCGAAATTGATAGATGGAATTTGGTTTATTGTCTTAACATTAGTGGTCTCAATTGGCAAAGTAAAAGAGAAGGTACTACCCTTTTTAAGCTCACTATCCACCCATATTTTGCCACCATGATGCTCAATTATTTCTTTTGAAATTGGTAGACCTAAGCCCGTACCTTGGGGCTTATCAGTTAGCGTGTCACCAACTTGTTTAAATTTCTCAAATACTTTAGGCTGATCGGATTCGGAAATCCCAACACCCTGATCGACAACACTGACCATAATTGATTGGTCTACCAGAGCAACACGGCAGGTAATACAGCCTCGATCGGTAAACTTAACCGCATTTGAAATTAAGTTAATCACAACTTGAATCAACCGATCTTTATCACCATAAACATTAGGCAAATCTGACGCGATCTCTCGAACTGGCTCTAGTCCTTTCTGCTCAAATAGTGCGGAAGTTGCCGAGAATGCTCGATCAATTACTTCAGTAATTGCCAGTGAATCCATATTCCATTGCATTTTACCTGCTTCAATTTTGGCAACATCTAATACTTCGTTAATCAGTTTTGTGAGTCTTGTTCCCTCAGACACAATAATTTCAATGTTTTCGGAAACTTGGCGGACGCTCCGTTTAACTTTTTTGTCATCGGACTGTATAAGCGGAAAGATGGATTCGTCAAGCTTCTTCTGAATTAGTTTAGCAAAGCCAAGTACTGAAGTAAGTGGTGTTCTCAATTCGTGAGAAACCGTCGAGATGAAATCTGTTTTCATGCGATCTACTTCTTTCTCAGCCGTAATATCACGAATTAAAATAACAGTTCCGAGATAATTCATTCGCAACTGCGATGACTCCAATCTCTCAACTTCATTAACAGTAGAAGTTTCCGCAACATTACCACTTCGGACAACATCGCCAAACCAAGCACCTTCGTCAACTTCCCTAAAGATAGAAGTTGCCACAGCTTTACCTATTCGACGATCGGGCAAGGCAAACTCTGCGCTAAAAACTTGTTTAGGATTCTCTCTTGTGCTAGCAACTAGATTTGTAATCTCTCCACCTTTAAATATTTCGCCATAACTCTCGGCTTTAGCGATCGCTTTACTGCTTATACCAATCATCCCCGCAAGCGCTGGGTTAAATTGCGTAATTCGATCTTCTCCATCAACTACCACCAATCCATCGACCATATTATCGATAATCGCCTTGATTTCGCTGGTACGTTGTTCGACCTTCTGCTCTAGGGTACGGCTGTAGTCAGCAAGCTGTTCCCCTGAATTTTTAAGTTGCGCTGTCATTTGATTAAAAGCGATCGCCAAAATCCCGATTTCATCTTCAGTCAGCACAGGTGCTTGCGAATTCAAATTACCGCCAGAAACTTGGTTGGCAGCATCCGCGATCGCCAAAATCGGCTGTGAAATTCGACGAGCAATCAAATATACTGCGGTCAGTAGAATACCTGCGGAACTCAATCCAATCAGTAAAATATCACGAGCTAGGCGATCGGCAGGTTCAAAAGCTTCCGCCTGCGATATTTCGCCAATTAGAGCAAGATCCAGATTGTCAATCCAAATATAGCCGCCTAATACAGGTACATTATTATAGTTTCTATAAAGTCCTTCACCATCCTTCCCTTGAGCAGCAGCGGCAATACCATCACTTTGGATATTTTTTGCGAGTTCCTGATTATCTGTCCCCGCACCAGAAATCAGTATATTCCTTGAGCTTAATCTTCCCACTAGATAGGTTTCCCCGCTAATTCCTAAACCAGTTCGCTCACGAATAATATCGTCTACGCCTTTTAGATCAAGATCGACAGCCACAACGCCAATGCGATCGCCAGCTTTATTTGATATTGGAGCGGCAAAAGTCATTGCTGCTTTTCCAGTAATCGAAGAAGTATAAAAATTAGGTACAATAACCCGTGATTGATCGCGCGTAAAGTAGGTGGTTGTATTACCTAAAGGTTGATATTTTCCTTCCTTTTGCCTATCAGTTGATACAACTGTAATGCCGTTATTAGTAAGTATAGAGATCTGGCGCATATTCGGCTTTACCGTCGATATATCCGCCATAAATTTTCTGAGGGATTCAATAGCTGATCTATATTCTGGAGATTCGTGATCTTTTGTAAAAGTGACTTCAGAGTTGCCTATTAAATCTGGTAACTGAGTCATTAGAATTACGTCACGGCGTTGATTGTCAATCCATTGATTGACCTCTGATTCTTTGAGGGATGTAGCGACATTTAAACGATCAAATAACGATCGCTTCAAAACATCGCGACTGCGACTATTTGCACTTACAGCTACGAGTAGTACAGTAACAATCGACAAAACCGAAAAATAGCCTACAAGTTGCAGTAGCAAACGTTTCTTAAATAGATTAAGCATCTTCTTTTGTCCTCAATTGACTGACAGTACTTCGATTTTCGATTCTGATTAAGTGACTTGCTCCACACATCCCTATATCTTATTTCCACTGAGAGAAAATGTTTTTGATCTGAGTAATGGCATTATCTGCCGCTTGTTCGGGAGAAACTTTTCCTTGAGCCACCGATCCAATAGCTTGCCCCCAAATCCTTTGAGCACCAACTTCAGAATAAGCAGGATTTAGAGCTGTATAAAAAGAACTGGTATTCTTAAAAAACTTAGTTGCTGCCAAAATATGTGGGTCTAGTGAATCTTTATAGTAGGCATCTTCTAATAATTTTGGCATAGTTGGGAAATATCTCCCTCCAGCACCTTTCAAATAGGTAAGCAAATTACTAGGTTGAATAATGTAGGATAAGAGATTTTTAGCAATAGCTTGATTGGCAGAACCAGCAAATATAACTGCATGTTTCACTGCAACTAAGTAGCTTAGAGGTTTACCATTAGGAGCCTGTCCCCATTCTACCGTCATCATTTTCTTGTT
Organism: uncultured cyanobacterium; assembly: GCA_903819605.1. GTDB lineage: Bacteria > Cyanobacteriota > Cyanobacteriia > Pseudanabaenales > Pseudanabaenaceae > Pseudanabaena. The sequence continues at coordinate 4,108 of CAIJEA010000618.1, forward strand.
ATATACTTCTTTGTCAAATTGCTGAGAAGCTGGTATGGAAAGCCCGGGGTTAACGGTCATAAATGCATTTCGGCTCAGGAATGACTGATTATTATCGGGATCTCCCCAGTGCAATGCACTGGGCGGAACATATTGACCTTTATAAAATCCAGCATATTTAGTCAATGCTGCGATAATACCTTTACGATTTTCGGGATTGTCTATTTGTAGATCGCCATTATCATTTAACAATTCAACTCCATAGGCTACAAGGAACTGTTCAAATGCAAAGATTGTATCAGTGGCTTCAGTGGACATCGGGAAAGCAATACCATAGATATCTTTTTTCCCCATACTTCTAGCTCGATCTTGGGCTGTTTGCCAAAACTGCCAAAATCCATCCCAGTCCTTAGGAATATTTGTGTCGTTTAATCCCACTTCGCTAAGCAGGTCGCGCCAATAATGTAAGCAATCAGCTAATTGTCCAATTGGGACTGCATAGTAACTACGCTTATTTGTTATGCCATTTTTAAAGGAAGCTGCTTTAAGTGCAATCGGACTAAATAAATCTTTGACTGGTTCGATAACATCAGAAACATCCACTAATTTATCTTGCCAAGCTAATCTAGGATAGAGGTCAAATTCGGCTGTATTGCTAAACATGATGTCAGGAGGATTGCCATTTTTGAGGGCATTTTCGGCATCGCGGTTAATTAAACTATCGGAATAGAAAGTAATTTCTACCTTCGTGTTATGCATTTTTTCCCATTCAGCTACTATTTGCGAGATAGCTTCAGTTTCGGCTGGATAAAAGCTTTGAATCCACCAGACTCGAAATTTTGAACTTTTTACAGAAGTTCGATTGTTTAAAATAGCTGATTCGCTACAGGCAACTAATCCTAAGCTTGCCAAAGACAGAGATAGCTGGTTAAATTTGCGTCGATGCATAGATTTTTAAGATTAAGAAATGAAGCAAGCTGAAAAATTTATGAATATCAAGAAGATCAGTGAGAAGGACTATTAATCAGTGCCTCAAAATCGACTAGATCTGATAGAACTAATGTATCTGCTTCAAAAGGATAAGTTTTAGGGTACTGCATAACTCTACCTATAAATTTTACACCCGCAACGATCGCTCCTTCATAATCAGCGATCGCATCGCCGATCATTAATACGCGATCTGGCTTAAAACCATGGTCTTTCAAAATATTTTGGATAATATCTCCTTTTTGGGCGGGGGAACCATGAACTGAAACAAAATAATCTGTCATTTTACGCCGCGACACAATTCGTTTTAATTCTGCATCTGGAGTTCCTGAAGCAACAAACAAAGGAATTAATTGATGATAATTCTCTAAAAATTTATATGCTCCAGCCACATATGCTGATTCAACTACAGCATCTTCAACATATTGCGAAAAGCGATTGCCTAGTTGAATTTCCTCATCTTTAGTTAAGGTCTTTCCAAGCAATACTTCATGGTAGTAACGAAATTTTTCAAATCGAGATACTCCACCATGCTGAAGATGATATTCTGTAACTTTTTCAACAATGCTATCCCCATATCCAGCATACAAAGCTGCAAAAGCTTTGGTTTTGACATCTACCGATTCCACTAGCACACCATCAAAATCAAACACGATCGCATCATATTTCATAATAATTATTGATAATTTTTTCCTTCCATCATGACCGCCATAAACAATAAATAGGTGAGTCGTGGGCAAAGCCCACG
>CAIJEA010000619.1 GCA_903819605.1 uncultured cyanobacterium
GATCGCCTCTTAGAAATGACAAATGAGGAATGGGAAACTAACAAAAATTTAATTCGGCAAGCCCTGAAAGATATCCAAGCCTCAGGAATTGTGGTTGGTTTGCCCGATGATATGTTGCAAAAACGGCTAGCTAATCTTAAAAATTTGCCAACAAACGAAGAGCATCGCGTCATGGCGATCGCTTTACTTAGCGCCACAGTTAAGCCAAATCTGACAATAGACTACGTTGGTACTACCGAAAGAGCAATTAAAGCATCTGAATCAGTTCAGACTCAAAGAATCTCAGTAAAAACTGGAGATGTAATTGTTAAAGGTGGTGAAAAAATTACTGAGCGGCAGTTTGTTATTTTAGATGAACTCAAAATGACGCAGCGACAAGTCAACTTCAAGGGATTGATTTTGATGATTGGAGCTACCGCGCTTACCTTTGGAGTATTTGGCTATGCTAATCGGCGATGGCAATATCTACTCAAAGTTAAGTTACATTCTAAGGATCTTTTGGCACTTGGCATCATCTGCTCTGGTAACGCTCTTTCTACAGTCTTGATGGCTCCTAATATGCTCGTATTTGTGCCATTAGCAAGTATGGGCTTAGTTATTGGTAGTTTTTATAGTTCTCGTCTTGCTTTACTCGTTACCAGTCTAATATCAATTTTATTAGCAATTGCCATTAGTACAGACTTACTAGCCCTTACTCCAGTAATAATTGGAGCAATTGTCGCTGCGGCAATTACCAACCGACCACTAACCCGATCTCACCTTGCAGCAGCGGGGTTACTAGTAGCTTTTTTGCAAGCTGCTGTATACATCGCGATCGCCATTATTGGCGGCTTTACACCACCTATACTAATCGCAATCACAGCGCTTCAATATGCATCTGGGGGACTAATATCAGCGATCGTTGCCCTTGGCGCAATACCATATCTAGAGCATATTTCTTACGCATTGACCCCATTTCGTTTAGCTGAGCTAGCAAACCTCGATCGCCCCTTATTACGTCGCCTAGTTACTGAGACCCCTGGAACTTTCCAACATACTTTATTTGTAGCAAACCTTGCTGAGGCAGCGGCGCGTGAAATAGGAGCCGATACAACCTTGGTACGAACAGGTACGCTGTATCACGACATAGGTAAGACTTTACGACCTGAATATTTTATTGAAAATCAAATGGGACAGACTAATCCCCATGATGTGCTAAACGATCCTTGGCACAGCGCTCAAATTGTGAAAGAGCATGTTTCTGGTGGTATCAAGCTAGCTCAAAAATATCATCTCCCTGAAATGCTCCAAGCATTCATCCCAGAGCATCAGGGAACGATCACCATTTCATACTTTTATCATCAAGCAAAAAAGCGATCGGATCATGTGTCTGAATCAGATTTTCGCTATGTTGGACCAATTCCTCAATCTCGTGAAACTGGCGTAGTTATGTTAGCTGATGCTTGTGAAGCAGCCTTACGATCGCTAGGTACAGAAACTACGCTTGAAGCTGGGAAGAGTCTAATGATGAGAATTTTTCAAGCTCGATGGGATGACGGTCAACTCAAAGACTGCTCGTTAACTTGGGAAGATTTAGATCGCATTGCTCCAGTATTTATCAAGGTCTGGCAAGAACGCAATCATGGAAGAATTAAATATCCGCATCTTGCTGAGAAGCTAGATCCCTCAGGCTCAGCCCTACCAGATCACCTTTGTGTTAAGCCATCTGTGGAGATAACACAAGAACAAAATCCAATCCCAAAAGAGATTGCCTTGAAATAATTACTTTTTATAGCGATCAATTAAGATTATGAATACATAAAAGAGTAAAGTTAGCACTAAGTGTTATCTTTTCTGTTCTTAGAATTTGATCTAGCTTCTTTTGATATATTTCATCATCGATCAGATTTGTTTTTAAAATTATTGCGATCGCCGTTTATGTTAGGACAAAATCAAAACCCAGAAGAGATTTGCGGTGCTTTGCGCTGCAAATCTCTTCTGGGTTTTATATTTTTACTTATTTGGCGATCTCTATATCTTACAAATTTAAAACTTACGCAAAAATGACTTGAAACTCGCATTTCAACTTATAGCAATTCTACATGAGTCATGAGAAACAGAAGCCTATAACAAGGGGCTTAAGCCCATTGCCTTTCTCGCAAATCATTTAGGATCGCTATCGTAGGGGCAATTCATGAATTGCCCCTATATTTCGTTCTTTTGCGTAATTTCTAAAATTCTATCCACACTTTATAAAGTGAATTATTTCTACTGGAAGGGAAGAGAATGTGTGGAATTGCTGGCGTATTAACTACATCGTTTCAAAGTTCAATTGAGCGATACATGCAATTAATGCAAACCGCTCTTGAGCACCGTGGCTCAGACGATCGCGGTAGTTTTTTATCGCAAGATCGAACTGTGGCTTTAGTCCATACACGTCTTTCCATCCTCGACCTTAGCGCCAATGGGCATCAACCGATGCATATTGCTAATCAACGATATTGGATTACATTTAATGGTGAAATTTATAACTTCAGAGAATTAAGAGATCTGTTAAAAAAAGATGGAGAGACTTTCTTCTCTCATACTGATACAGAAGTTATTTTGAAGCTTTATGTTAAATATGGGGAAGAATGTCTAAATTTACTGCGTGGAATGTTTGCCTTTGCGATTTGGGACGATCTCAAGAAAGTATGTTTTATCGCTCGCGATCCGTTAGGAATTAAGCCCCTTTATTATTGGCAACAAGACTCGATTTTAATTTTTGGATCGGAATTAAGCACGCTTTTAGCAACGGGAATGATTCCTAAACAATTAAGTCCTATTGGTTTATACACATATTTAACCAATGGATCGGTATCAGAACCTTTGACGATGATCGAAGGTGTGAAATGTCTTGAAGCAGGTAATAGCTTGACATGGAAATATGGCAAGCTTCAACAAAAAAAATACTGGCAAATTAGTTTTCCTTCTTATTCAGTTAATTATTCTTCCAATAATCACTTAATTGAGACGAATGAAGCGATCTCTAAAACACGATCGGCTTTATTTGATACTGTCAAACATCATTTTATTAGTGATGTCCCTGTTGGCGTGTTTTTGAGTGGTGGAATTGATTCAGCAGCAATCGTCGCGATCGCGCGACAAATACAATCAAATGAATTACGTACCTACTCGATTGTGTTTAATGAAAATCAATGGAATGAAGGAACTATTGCCCGTCAGGTTGCCGATAATTTTGGAACATTGCATACGGAGTATTTACTGACGGCTGAACTTGGTAAAAGTTTATTACCTGAGTATTGGCGATCGCTCGATCAACCAACTATTGATGGGTTGAATACCTTTTGCATATCACAGATCGCTCATCGACATGGTATGAAAGTAGTATTGTCTGGACTAGGGAGTGATGAATTATTTGGGGGCTACGGTACATTTCAACAAGTACCAAAAATAGTAAGCCAGAGGCAGAAGTTTGCTTGTTTAGATCCAATTTCAGGATATGTCGGTAGTGGTTTGGAGAAGTTATCGAATTCACCAAAATATCGGCGGCTGGGAGCATTTCTTACCAAAGAAAACTCGATTAAAAATTCCTATAATTTAGTACGTGGAGTTTTTTCCGATTGGGAAGCTTATCAACTAGTTCGATTTTATTTAGGCAATGATGTTAGAGATCGCTTGCAAAATGAGCTTATCAATTTATCGAAAGTAGAAACCCATCAGACGATAAATTTTCCCACTCCCGAAGATGAAGTCTCCTATCTCGAACTCAGTCGTTATATGCGAAATCAACTATTGCGTGATAGTGATGTAATGAGCATGAAATGGGGATTAGAACTGCGTGTACCCTTTGTCGATAGCCACTTATTTACTGAAATGAGTCAGATTCCTGCTTCGCTCCGTTTGCAAAGAAATAAAAATCTACTAACTTGGGCAATTCCTGAGATTCCCCGATATATCACTAATCGTAAAAAACGTGGATTTACATTTCCACTGGAGCAATGGATTAGTAATGAATGGAGTGACGTTACAATGGATATTGACATGTCCCATAATATTCCCCTACCACGTAAGCAATGGTATAGACGCTGGAGTTTAGTGGTTTTACAAAATTGGCTACGGACAATTTCAGTATGAAAGTTCTTCATATAATTCCTTCTGTTGCGTCAGTACGGGGCGGACCAAGTCAAGCCGTAGTCGAAATGATCGCTGCCTTGCGATCGCAGGGTATTAATGCGGAAATAGCAACAACCAATGACAATGGCAAAGGCTTACTAGATGTACCTCTATACGAACTTACATCTCAGCTAATCGAATTTGCGAATGTGCCAATTCGTTTTTTTCCAAGATTTTCGCCTAATATACATTCTGTGCGCGAGTTCGCTTTCTCAGGATCAATGACAGCTTGGCTATGGGAACATATCACCGAATATGATGTGGTGCATGTGCACGCAATTTTTTCCTATACTTCCACGATCGCCATGTTGATCGCCCGTATCAAAAATATTCCCTATATCAATCGACCTCTAGGGCAGCTCTGTGAATGGTCTTTACAGCAAAGTCCTCTTCGCAAACAAGCATACTTAAACATAATTGAACGTTCTAACTTACTAAATAGTAAATTTCTCCATTTCACTGCCCAACAAGAAAAAGAAGAATTCAATCAGCTAGGACTAGATATTTCCAGTTTTATCTTGCCTCATGGAGTTCACATTCCCACTTTAATTTCCAACGCTCAGAACAAAGTACGCGAAATTCTCCAAATTCCCGATCGCCATCCCATTATTCTCTTCATGTCGCGCATTCATCCCAAGAAGGGTTTGGAGTATCTCATTCCTGCTCTTAGCAAATTACAAGAATACAACTTTGCCTTGATCATTGCAGGTAATGGCGAGCCAGATTATGTCAACGAAATTAAAGATTTATTAAAAACTCATGGCATCCACGATCGCACTTACTTAGTTGGTTTTGTCAAAGGTGAAACTAAAAATCTCTATCTACAAGGTGCAGACCTCTTCGCCCTCACGTCCCATTCTGAAAATTTTGGTATTGCCGCCATTGAAGCTCTAGCGGCAGGAACCCCAGTACTCATTACTGATGGTGTGGCGATCGCACCGATGATAACCGAACAAGCGATCGGACATGTCACCAAATTAGATATTGAGGCGATCGCAGAAGCATTACAGAAATTTTTCCAAAACTTCGGTCAAGTTCCCCAGAATAGGAAAAGAACTCAGCAGATAATTTCCGAAAACTATAGTTGGCAATCAATTAGCGCTCAACTTGCTAAAATTTATCAGGCGATTATCAATGAGTCATCACAGTCTATCTAAAACAAGCAAAATATTTCACCTGAATTAACTCATTGCAGATTCAAATTGAATGGACAAATATACCTATACAAACGCTCAATCTAGTCATCATCATCATTATCTACTTCCTTCTTTACTGAAGCTATTGAGCTATACCAACCAGAATGAGAGTAAACAACTGCGAGTTTTAGATATTGGATGTGGCAATGGAAGTCTTAGTTATCTAATAGCAAAACAAGGTTACGAAGTTGTAGGCATTGAAGATTCGGCTTCAGGTACTGCATTGGCTGCCCAAAGTTTTCCAGAATGTAAATTTGTTCATGCTAGTGTATACGATATTCCATTTTCCGATTTGGGAGGCGACTTTGATGTTGTCATCTCGACAGAAGTGATTGAGCATCTACTATATCCAAGAGAATTAATTAAAGCTGCGAAGAAATGTTTAAAGCCTAACGGTTTATTCATTCTCACAACTCCATACCATGGATATATTAAGAATTTAGTTCTGGCGCTAGCAGGTAAAATGGACAGTCACTTTACTGTTTTATGGGATGGCGGACATATCAAGTTTTTCTCGGTAAAAACTTTGACAAAATTGCTCGCTGAAGAAGAATTTACTAATTTTAAGTTTGAATTTGCTGGCAGATTACCTTACCTATGGAAGTCCATGATCGTTTCAGCTAAGTTATAGACACTTTCGCTAACACAAACTATAGCAATGCTAGAGAAAATTACACCGTTAATTCTTACCTACAATGAAGCTCCGAATATTGGACGGACATTAGAGAGATTAACTTGGGCTGAGAGAATTGTTGTAGTTGATAGCTTTAGCGATGATTCAACAGTAAAAATTTTGTCTAGTTATCCACAAGTTGAAATTTTCCAACGTCATTTCGATCATTTTGCCAACCAATGCAACTATGGGCTTGAGCAAGTCAAAACAGAATGGGTTCTTTCTCTAGATGCGGATTATATTCTTAGTAATGATCTGATCGAAGAATTACAGTTTCTACCAGAACATTTACTCAAAGATTCTTACTTTGCTAAATTTAAATATTGTATATTTGGCAAACCTTTACGCGGAAGTCTTTTACCTCCCCGCAGAATTCTATATCGCAAAGATAAAGCTATATATATTGAAGATGGTCATGCCCATCGTGTAGAAGTTGCTGGCGATTATGAATATTTATCAGGCTATGTAAACCATGACGATCGCAAGTCATTAAGCCGATGGTTACAGTCTCAAGATCGATATTTATTAATTGAAGCTAAAAAGTTATTAACAACACCCAACAGCAAGTTAAGTTTTGGCGATCGCCTTCGCAAACAAAAAGTAATCGCGCCCATCGCAATTTTGCTTTATTGCTTAATTCTTAAAGGCGGAATTTTAGACGGATGGGAAGGTTGGTACTATGCTTGGCAGAGAGTACTAGCTGAAATTTTATTAGCAATTCGGTTGATTGAACTAGAGAATAAAATCCCATAGAAATGGGGCGCGAAACGCCCCATTTCTATGGGATTTTAACCTTTTGAGCAGTCGTAGTTGTGGGCATTACGCCATCATTGTTTGGGGAGGCGATTTCAGATGGATCGAGAAGCTTAATTGTCATTTGATTATTTTTAATCCAGCCTTGCTTTCTCAATAACGTTTCTTGAGACTTTCCAGAATTCAAGGTTTGAGGTAATTGTTCGCGAAGCCCACTTACACGTTGCTCGGCAGAGTTGACCTCTGTTGTCATCTCGTCGAGTCGATCCTTTTGCGCTGATTGATAAGGCATCAGTTTAGCGATCGCCACAATTGCGGCAAAGGACAAAGCGACATTTACAACAATTACAACAATTGATTCAGTTGCTTTAGCCCGATAATATTTTTCCTTTTTGCGCTGTACATTATCAGCAACCGTCTGACTATAACTATTTGCCCCATTAAAAGCAGGATTAGCAGCCATAGGTTTTGCAGAATTATTGATAGAGCTATTACTCCGCGAATTCATACCCACAACAATTTTCTGCCCATACCGACCTTGCGATCGCTGCATAGCTTGTTTTCGCATTTCAGGTAAAAAGCTTGGAGATGAATCTCGTTTGGCAACCATTCGCAACCTCTAGGGCTTGAAAAATAGGTAGTAATACTTTGTAAATATTTGTGTAAATACTCATTATAGCATTATTTGCCCTAATGAGTATTGATATTAAAGAAAAATAGATGATAACTAGGAATTGGAAAGTGCAGAACCCAAAAGAACAGCTAATACTGCGGGGAACAATGCAACTACTAATGCTGTGAAAACTTGAGTGTCTGAAAGATTCATACAATATCTCCTAAATATAGTTTATATAAGTGATTATTTCGATCTTAACAATACACTGTCACATCAAAAAATAAAACCTAGAAATTAGAGGAAATTAGAGATTTATACAAAGCCCAAATCTCTAATTTCTGGGCTTTATGACTTTTGATGTTCGAGTATGAATTTTTGTATGCGATCGCAGGTCTCAGGGCGAATCTCATGGGACATTTCATACTCCTCATATTCCACAGTTACGCCTAATCGCTCGAATACTTCTCGCGTGTTACGAGCCACGCCAACGGGAACCACTGTATCTTGTGTTCCATGCGCTATTAAAATTGGGGGAAATGACTCACCTGCAAGTTCCTGCAATTCTTCTTCAGTAATATGTAAATAACCGCTCAGGGCAATCAGTCCTGCTAATGGAAATACCAAGCCAACATCTAAAGTCATTGCCCCCCCTTGGGAGAAACCTAGCAAAAATGTTTTTTCTAAAGGGATACCTGTCAATGTGGGTAAATCTTCGAGAAATTGGCTAAGCATCTCGCAGCTTTTGGCTAAGCCCTCAGTATCAAGACTTTGAAGGTCGTACCACATTTTGCCATTGGGCATGGGATGGTTAAATGGAGCCTCAGGGCAAATCCATTGATAATTGCTGAGTCCGACGATAGGCGCAAGCGAAATTAAATCATCACAGTTTGCTCCCCAACCATGCAGCGCGACGATCGCACCAAGAGCATCTGGATTAGGCAGTTGTGACGGAAGCGATCGATAGTTTAGTGTCATGAGCAAAATTATATATTCATACCCGTAGCCAGTCTTGATAAATACTCTTCCATATCAAGAAGCTTAAACTCTCGCCTGCTCGATCTTACTGACTTTACGGGGTAAATGGTAAGGCTTATCAACATCGCTTACAATAAAAAAGCATAAAAAATGCACTTTTAAAATCAA
>CAIJEA010000620.1 GCA_903819605.1 uncultured cyanobacterium
AGCCCAAAAAGTATGCGTGTCGCAAAACAACATGCTTACTTTTTGGGCTTTATCGCAGTGAAAGAGAAAAAACAAGAACAATAAAAAAGCTATGTGCTTACTGGGAAAGGATTTGAGGTATTGGCAATCTAGATAGAGATGCAAGTTTTGCTTAGGATATAAAACCCAAATAAATAGAGACGGCGCGAAGCGCCGCCTCTATTTTGAACTGCTATACAACTTGATAATTAAAGTTAAACGTTGCCCATTGATTTACATCTAGCATCCATGCATCACTTATATTGGCGGCATTTCCAAAAACTGAAGGTTTTCCAGCCCGATCGAGATCGGCAAGTAAAGCTTGAGCGACTTGTAGAGGGTTAGAAATCGCGATCAGTCCATTTAGGGAAGAGGCTTGGCGTTGAGAAGACTCTAAGGTTTTGGCAACTTGTAAAAGCGGCGATTGGCTGATTACAACTTGAACATCGACCATGCCTTTGGGTGCAGAGACCGCCCAGTTCATCGGTACTTGGGCATAGGGGATCGTGAGCGTTTCCGACGGCGGGATTACACTGTCATTAGCGTAGGGTGTAGCAATAAAGTTAGGCGTGAGGATTTTGCTACGCTGATCGAGGCAAAAAATCCTTACATAGAGAGGTCGATCGCTAAAGTTTTCAAGCTGACATTCAAGGCGATCGCCAATATTAATGGGTTTAGTGCGAACAGTATTACCGATCGTGCGGTCGATCGGAACTAGGGAGGAACGTGCTGAGGACTTGCGAGCAATCGTTACTGAGCGTTCATCCATACCAATAATTGCTTTGAGGGTAGCCCGTACATCTAAATGAGATGCGGCTTGATTTTCGGTAACTCGAATGAGTTTTGCGGCAAGGAGGCTTTCTAGAAATGGTTGCAGCCGTTTGATGGCAACACCCACGGACTCACCAACAGAGCCAAAGGAGCCAAGAATTGGCGTATGCCCAACCGTAAATAAACCATAGCTGGCTGACTGCACCCCAAACAGGCAATCCGCACATTGCTCATTAGCATTTACCCCAAACATATTCGGCAAGGTTGAGAAAGCGCTAGTGGCATCAACACGCTCAATTTTGCTCAAACCGACATCAAAGGCGATCGCTAATTTGACATTGTGAGAAATTGCTCGCATTACTTCATGGAGTAACAGACCTGTTCGTAGTTTTTGATTACTACTATATTCGTTTAAAACTTCTACCTTCCCGTTAAACCCATTACGGGATTTCACTTGAACGATAGTTGGGGAATCTGTTTGACTAGGAACCTGTTGCAAAGTTTCAGAATTACCATCAGTAGGTTCATCGATGACTTTTGTCTGTGTCATCACATTTAAGATTGACCCAGCTATATAATTGCTTAAAACCGCGATCGGTAATCCAGCTAAACAGATATCAGCCGTGTGAAAATCGCCAACACTGCTAGTAATCACCGCATCGGAGCCAAGGTCAGAAGTTGGTAACACAGTCGCCAAGGGAGTAGAAGCGATCGCCTTTTGTTTCGCTACATCCATTACTACCATCTCCGCAATTTGCTTGTCGATGGTGAGATTGTCATTATGCAAAGCTGTACGGTCGAGCTTAACTGCGACATCACTCATGACGATATTGATAGTTGTTGCAGGAGTCATCTGCCACAGTTGTTGAACTAAGGCATAGGTAAATGCACCACTGCTGAATCCAGACCATTGAGCATCCGCACAGAGCATATCGCCCGAAGCTGCTCGTAAAGTTGTCCCAATCGGTGTTGTTTCTGTGGACTGTTTTTCAATTTGTTCTATTTCTGTCGCAGGGAGCCAGTCTTTGCGACCAATTCGCGATCGCAAGCGAAAATTACCCAGCGCTGACATATTGGGATAATAAAAACCTGCATCAATTACGCTCAAAATTCGCTCCGTAGCGATCGCTTGGAGCCAACCTCGCCATTCCTGTTCGGTAATATCTCTCAAGTTGTCAAGATTTTGGGGCAAGCCACTATCAACGGGCACTAGGGTATTGTAGTTACCAAGCCGTGAGCCATGACCACTAAAGTGAACCACTACCAAATCATCGGGCAAGGTTTGGGCAGTTAAATGTTCGGTGATAGCATCAAAAATATTATTGCGAGTTGCTTGAAGATCGGTCAGAGTAACGATGTCTTGAGGCGCGAAACCAAAGCGATGGGTTAATAATTCCCTTTGTAACTCAACGTCATTGACGCAGCCATGCAAAGGTAACCATCCATTTGCGGTGGCAGTCTGTGAAAAATTTTGAGTATCGTCTTTGGCATCATATTGATTTATTCCAATCAATAGCGCTCGCTTTCGTTGTGTTGATGCCGTCGCTTGACGGACATATTGCTCTGCGGCAAATGCCACGCGATCGCGGCCGAGAAATTGCCATCCGACCAGACTAGCCAGACCCGTCTGTAAGAATTGTCGCCTTGCAATCCCCATATTTCTGCCGTGAATTCCTTTGCTTTTTGACGATCGCCCTTTTAATTAAAGCTGATTAAATGACTCTCTCTTCAGTTATTTTGGCAGATTTTTAAATAGATTTTTCAATGAGTAGAATTACTCATCTCCAGAAATTTTTCCATTTGGGTCATTTCTGAGCGCATACCTAAACGTCCAAAATCATTCTTTGCTTTAATTCCCCATTCTTGCGATCGCTCAATATTCCCTTTAGCGAATTCGAGTCGAGCATAGCAACGCTCAAAAAATGCAATCCGCTGACGATCGTGATTGCGTTCGGCGGCGATAAATCCAGTCATTAATAATTTTTCAGCTTTTGTGAAATCGCCTTCGATGATGGCGATTTCTGCTAACCAGCCCTTGGTATAGTTGGTATAGCGTTGCCACTGAATCGCTAAGGCTAAATCTAGTGCATTTTGATAGAGTTCTTTTGCTTGCGCGTAATTTTGTTCTTGATAGAAGAGATCGGCTTTGGTGGATAAAGCATAAATCTGAAAGCGAGTGCGATCGGGATCTTCTAGTTCCAGTGTGAGTCGATCGCAAGTCTCATTCCATTGACGGGCTCTTGCATAATCACCTTTGCGAATATGTAGAATCGCTAAATTGTCAGCAATCTCACAGCGTGTAACCATCGTGCCATAGTCATTGCTGAGTTGCCATCCATAGGACAAATGATGTTCGGCATAGTCAAGTTGTCCCATCATTAGCATTATCCATCCACTCATCGCTCTTAGTTGTACAACTGTGAGCCAGTCTTCACGCCGTTCGCCTGATTCGACTACCCATCCTAAAATTGCCATGCCGCGATCCCAGTGACCATACAAATAGAGATAATAAGCAAGACTAATACCAATATCGCGTCCATCAGCATAGCGATCGCGGATCGCGCACCAATCAAGAACTGAAGCAAGATTTTCCCATTCTGCTTCGAGATAGTCATACTGTGAATGCCAATCTCCCCAATCTTTACCCCCATATTTCTGAGAGAATTCCAAATGCCAGTTAATCCAGCGATCGCGCATTTCTACTTCTCTTTCGCTTTGCTTTGCTAATTCTTGTAGGGCATATTCGCGGGTAAGTGATGAGATTCCATAGCGCTCTCCCTCTTGAAAAATCAAAGATAGTCTTTGCAATTTTGCCAAACTCTCATTCGCAATGACATCATTTGCTTCTAATCCTGCTACAGAAATTAGAGCCTCTCGTCTGGGGCTTTGATGAAACAAGGCGATCGCTAGTAATAGTTGATAAGCGGGTCTTTGCAAAATAGAATGAATTGAAGCTTCAAAACAAAACCTCCCAATATCTGCAAATAATCCTATAGAAGGATCGATTAGTCTTGCAAAAGGGAACCCGTTAGCCAGTTGACCGATCGCATAAATCATGGCTACGGGAACACCTCCAAAGCGTTGATGTAGCTGTATTATTTCGTCATCATTAAGACTGACACCTTTCTCGGTAATCTGTTGACGAATTAATTGCAAACTATCAATTTCTACTAAAGCTTCTAAACGCAGTGGTGCATAAACAATTTGCTGTTCGCGACTGGTAATAACTGCTTTGGTCGTATTTGGTAAGTCGTTAAGAAAGCTAATGATTTTGTCTTTATCTTCGATAGTCTCTAGGTTATCGATTACCAAGAGTGTAGTCTGTGCAGACAAGGTTTCTTTGACTTTTTGAAATTGCTCTATGGGGTCAATTGCTTGGGTAATTGCGGGAGCATCAAGGGTGGTGGCGATCGCTTGAAAGATATCGAGTAAACTAACCTGACGTTTGAGCTTTGCCGTAATTCCTGTAGGTAACAGATTACTCTCTTTTGCGGAAACAAAAATAATCGCCTCAAATTGCGGTGGTAAAACTTCTAAATCTGGTGTACTCAGTAACTTTAAATTAACTTTAGTCTCGCGTAAATATCGAGATTCTAAACATAGGTAAGCCGCTTGAAGTACAAGGGCAA
>CAIJEA010000621.1 GCA_903819605.1 uncultured cyanobacterium
CAGTTTTTTGAAGAAGCGATCACCAACTCTGACGAACAAGATAAAACCATTCTCTATGCTGCTCGTAGCCTTTTAGCAACCAATCCCAATAGTCAAGAAGCAATTAATCTATTACTCAAAATCCAAGAAGACTCCCCTCGCTATGCTGAAGCCATGAAAGCGATCGCTCTTAACGCTGATCCAGAAACTTCCTACGAATTATATAGAGCCGATGAAGAGCAAGTTGATGACATCAAAATTGATGATATCGAAATGCTCTATCGTGCCATGTATCACAAAATAGGTAATGAAATAGCAGTACTGAGATCGATTTCCTATCGATTGCTCAGGAGAATGGAAGGAGAACACCCTCTCATTAAAGAAATAGTCAATGACCTTGAAAAGCTACAGCAAGATATCGTCAGTCATAGAACCCATGAAAAAGCAGCGATTGCAGGTATAGCACACAGTAACTACAAACAGCTAATAGAGATTGTTTCCAAAACTGCCCACGACATCTCTGACAAAGTAAACAATCAACTAGCCGTAATTGAGTCTAAAACTCGCCGCGCCATGCGTAAGCTCACGGCTGAAGATCCACAATATCAACAGTTTGAAAAATTACTTTTACAGCTAAAGATTACCCAAACCGCCCTCAACGATCTCAAATCTATTAATGAAGGTAAAACGATTCGCAGAGATCGCTTTTTAGTGCATCGATTATTTGAAAAATGGGAGCCAGAAAACTGGACAAGCCAACCGCGCATTGATGGTGTGCGTATTCGCCTTGACATTCGCAATCCTGACTCAGAATTTAATAGTGATGAAGAAAAAATCAAAAGTATCCTTAATGAACTTGTAGAAAATTCACTCAAACACAATCAAGGAAACTCAAATTTGTCGATCCGTATTTATTCCAGCGATTTGCTTAATCCATCAGACATTAGCAGTCCGACCATCCCTGGCGATCGCAAATTTTTATATATAGAATTTACAGATAACGGTCAAGGCGTACCAGACGACAAAAAAGAATGGATTTTTCAACCACTAAAAACCACATCTCCCGAAGACAAAGGTAGCGGCTTAGGGCTATTTATTGCCCGCAAAACCATCAAAAAAATGGGTGGACAAATTCGAGAAGTCGGCGAAGCAGGTAAAGGTGTAAGATTTCAGATATATTTACCTTATTTATCCTCAAATGCCTCTTAGCAAAACATTGTAGAAATATTCCAAAATAGAAATCACCCATGCAAACCCAAAACGTCCATCTCTTAGTAATCGAAGATCGAGCCGATAACTTGAATGAATTACTAACGTGGTTACGGGAAGACTTTGGCTATCAGGAAATAGTTACCGCCACCACCACATCTGAAGCATTAGAAAAACTGGCAGCTCCCTTTGATGTCGTGATTTCAGATATGCGAATGTACGATGAAGCTGATGCAGGTTTTACGATTCTTGATTGGGTACAACAGCACAACCTATCCTCAGTCGTGATTATTTTCACCGCTAATGAGTCGTTAGAAGACTGCTATCGCGCTTGGAAATCAAAAGCTTGGGACTACATATCCAAAAATCCGCCCACAGGCAATGCATTTGATACCCTCAATGATTCGATTCAAGAAGCGATCGCCTATCTCAATCGCTGGGGCAATCTCTCCAATCAACAATGGTTTGAAGAAAATCAGCAAGATCTAGAAGCTAAATATTGGGGACAATACATCGCGATCGCTAATCAAGTTGTCATCGAATCGGCAGATACAGAAGAGGAACTATACCAACGCTTAGAAGAGAGAAAACTGAGAAGATTTACGACAACCATTAAGAAAATTGGCGACTTGCGACCAATCTCAGAACTAATCCAACTAGGCGAAAGTGACAAACTAGAATTCAAAAGTTCATTGCAATGGGATGTGAGAGAGAACAAAGAAAACAAAAAATTACAGCTTAGTGTTCTCAAAACAATCGCCGCATTCTTAAATGCAGATGGTGGCACTTTATTGATTGGAGTTGAGGACGATGGCAAGATTTTTGGACTGTCTAGAGACTTAGATTGTTTAAGTAATCGAAACCTCGATCAATTTGAAAGACATCTTGTACAGCTTATTGAGACTAGAATCGGCAGAAAATTTCTGCCCTATTTAAAACTTCGATTTGTCAAAATCAACGAGCAAGATGTTTGCGGCGTGTATATCCGCAAATCCCCACAAGCAGCATTTCTAAAATCAGAAAAGGGCATAGAATTCTATATCCGTTCTGGCAATTCAACGCGATCGCTCAACATCCAAGAATTTCACGATTATTTTATTAATCAAACCAAGAAATTAACATGAACCATCGAAAGACATTGATTACAATGCGATCGAGACTCTTTCTAAGGAATCAAGAGAGAAGTTAAGTAAAATTCGTCCGATGACGATTGGACAGGCTAGCCGCATTGGTGAGGGGAATCCTGCGGATGTGAATGCATTGCTAGTTTACCTAGAGATCCAACATCGTCTAGCGGCAAGAAGCAAATAAAATCAAGATCTCATAATAAGATTTCAGATGAAAAATTAGAAAACGGTCTTTAAAATAGCAGTAACCAGTCATGTTAGGACAAAACCAAAACCCAGAAGAGAGTTGACGGCGCGAAGCGCCGCCAACTCTCTTCTGGGCTTTATATTTTAACTAGAGCTAGTCTTAGAAGCGCTACAATTTTGTCAAATTCTTCTAGAACAAAATGCGATCGCCACTAATCCTTTTACTCATAGCTTTGCTGATTGTCGGTTGTGGACAGCAAACATCACACCAGCTTGACAATGACTATGGCAACGTCAATTTAAAAGCGGGAAATCCAAGTAAAGCAACACCAGACCCAGCGAATACCGATAACTATTTAATGCTCAAGCCTCAGTATGCACTTAGCTATAGTAAAAGCCGAAATATTGCAAACTGGGCATCATGGCAGTTAAATAAATCTTGGATGGGAAGCGCTAAGCGCCAAAACAACTTTCGTCCCGATCCTTCCTTACCAAAAGGATGGTATCAGGTATTGACAAGCGACTACAACGATTCAGGATTCGATCGTGGTCATTTGGTTAACTCTCAAGATCGATCTCATTCCATTGAAGATAATTCGGCTACTTTTTTGATGAGTAACATCATCCCTCAGTCTCCAGACAATAATCAAGTTGCATGGGAAAATTTGGAATCATACTCTCGTGAACTCGCAAGCCAAGGAAAGGAATTATATATTGTTGCTGGAGGATGGGGAACAGGTGGAGAAGGAAAAAATGGTACAGCTAAAAGCTTGAGAAATAATGTTGTTGTACCAGCTAAGATGTGGAAGGTGATTCTGGTGTTAGACGACCCCACCAAAGGATTCGCAGGAGTTAATGCTAATACCCGCACGATCGCAACGATCATGCCTAACCAGCAGGGACGGAATAAAAAATGGCAAGATTTTTGCGTAACTGTGGATGAAGTACATAAGCTGACGGGTTACAATTTCTTCACCAATGTACAGCCCGACATCCAAGCCAAGATTGATGCGAAGAAGGGTTGTTAGGTTTCGATAACTGTAGTTTTCAAGCCAACTAGATCTGAATTAATTGTGCCAACGATGTAAACCTCGATCTCAACTTTACCAACGCGAAATACTTGAACATTTTCTAAGTTTGATGCGATCGCCCTTTTCAGATCGCGAAAGCGATGGGCTATTTCACGATCTTGAGTATCAAACCAATTCTCTTCGGTGACTACTGGTGCAAAGAAATCCTCTAAGGTTAGAGTCGCAATGGGTGTATCACAATTTTTACCAGATCTAATAAGAATTTCTTTAATTGAGAGGGTTGTTTTTTCCCAAATAAATGGTTCTAGGGGATATTCAGATTCACTAGGAAAAAGTAAGCCTTTAGAGAGGAGAGATAAGCGATCGGAGATTTCAGTAGCATTCATCGGTGCGTCTAATTGCTTGCATTGGCATGACTATAGAAAGCCGCGCTTGCCTAAGGTCAGATAATTTTTTTCTTTTGTTTTTGTTGATACATCAATTGATCTGCATCTTCTAAAAGATCCTCAATTGATTTATGTCTACTAGAATCAAACTCAATAGTACCAACGCTGCAAAGAATATCGTAGCCACGAGCTTCATTTCTGTTGAATTCTTCTCTTGTTTTTTCAAGTCTACTCAAAATTAGTTCGCTCTCCGCCCGCTCGGTATTTGTTAATAATGCGACAAACTCATCTCCACCTAATCTACCAATAACATCTGACTCTCGAAAAACCTCTTTCAAAATCTTACCGAAACCGATTAAAGCACGATCTCCTTCAGCATGTCCAAAGCGATCGTTGATGTCTTTAAATAAATCTAGATCAAAAAAGAACAAAGTTGCAGGCTTATGCAGTCGCTTACATAGGTTTAGAGCATGGATTGCAAGGGCAATAAACCCACGACGATTTGATAGTTGGGTTAATTCGTCCATCGTGGCTAGTTGCACTGCCGCTAGCTCTTGTTCTGCCATATGACCAAGATCTCTTAAAACCTCTTGATCTTCTTCACTAAAACTGCGAGGTTCTTGATCGATTAAACATAATGTACCGATCTTATTCCCATCGTTGTCAGCAAGAGTGACTCCAGCATAGAAGCGAATTCTTGGCTCATAGGTTACCCAAGGATTATCGTCTAAACTCTCATCAATACCTTTATCATTTACGATTAAAATCTCGTCGCGTAAGATCGCATTGCCAGAGAAGGATATCTCTCTTGATACATCGCTCGATTCTAAACCTAGACGATACTTAAGCCAAAGGCTATTAGCATCAACTAAACTAACTAATGCAAGTTGGACTCCAAATAGTCGCTTTGCCAATCTTGTGAGGCGATCGAAGCGTTCATGGGGCTTCGTATCTAAGATGTTTAGTGATGTCAATGCTTCTATACGTGTAGATTCACTCCCTGTGGAGTCTGGCTCATTCATAATTGTTTATTCAGCAATAGCTTCTTAAATAACAGCTTTAAGAATTAGATCATTTTTACTAGCGAAGCAGAGTCAACCAGAGTTTTCGATAATAACTTTTCTACATAGTAAATAGTTTATAGCAATCTTAAATCATTTGTAGTTTTCCAAGTTTGTGAAAGAGCAAAATCTGTGGCTGCACTCTTTCATAACACAAAGCCCAAATAAATAAAGGCGGCATCGCCTTTATTTATTTGGGCTTTGTGTCCTAAGCAAAGCTTGCATTGCTTTATATAGCAGTCTTACTATTGTGAGAAAGGCAAGGGGCTTAAGCCCC
>CAIJEA010000622.1 GCA_903819605.1 uncultured cyanobacterium
GAATTTTGGCGCTTCGCGCCAAAATTCTATTCAGGGTTTTGCATAAATTATTTTTTACCCCAGCCAAATAGTCCACCTTTCTTATCGGGTTGCTTTTCGGGAGTTTTTGGTGGCGCGGCGGTATTTACTTGATTGATATGCTTGAGTGCCGTTGGTTCTTTCGGATCGAGTTTGAGAGCCTTTTGAAAGCTAGCTTTAGCGATCGCGGCGGCATTTTGATTCATTTGTACTAAACCTTTTAAAGCATAGACCTTTGCATTATTAGGATCGAGTTTTTCTGCGGCAATTATTTCCTTAAGCGCGTCAGTCCATTGCTTCTTACTGATGAATAGCTCTGCCATGTTGAGGTTTCTGAGGGCAGGAGATTGGGCTGGCTTGGGCGCAGGACTTGATTCTGCGTTACCGTTTGGACTAGCACTCGCCGCAGATGCCGCACTGCTAACTGTAGCAAAGCTGAGATTGGGCTGGGTGACTAAATATACGAGGTTTAACTCACTGATTATTGACGTATATTCCAAAATTGACTCTAGGGTCTCGTACTGTTTGGGAGAAACTTGCTCGACATATTGCTTATATGTGATTTCGTGGGGAATTCGATATAGCTTTTGAGCAAGTTCGGAACTAAGGGTGAGAGCTTCTTCCTTTTGCTTTTTGTTTTGGGCAAACATCCTTAAAGTTGCTAAATATTCTCCCCGTTCGCGATCGTTATTGAGCAATTGGTATGCGGGGCTAACCATCTTAGAAAAATATTTAGTGGCTGTTTCCTTTTCTTCGCTCGTTCTTCCGAAGACATCAGGATGCAAAATTTTGGCAAGCTTGAGAAATTTTTTGCGGATATGCGCGACATCGGTTGTCATTGGTAAACCGAGTACGGCGTAATGATCGCTAATACCGAAACTGGCAAGTCCTTTGCTGATTTTAAAGTTTTCTGGCTTTCCCATAGGTTCCACCTCCTAAGTATTTGTTCGAGTTTACCGTCTTGAAGCATCTCAGTTAAAGCTTTATCTACCGCTTTTTTGAGCGAAACATCATCTTTATTGAAGATCGCTACTAAATGAATTGGAATTAAAGGCTCACCGACAATTATAAAATTAGGATCGTTTCGTACTTGCCACACTGCCACAGGTTCATCAAGAATCATCGCATCAAGTTGGCGATCGCGCAGTTGGATAATCATCCGATCTAGATCCCTTGATGAAAACAGGCGAATGGCATTACCTCTATTTTTATTATAGGTTTCTGCGATCGCAGCGCCTCCGCTATTTGCCACAACCCCAACTCTTTTGCCGATCATATCTCGCAGAGATTTAATTTGTGTACCATCGGCGCGAATCAGCAATCGTTGAGAGCTGCGATAGTAAGGATTGCTTTCAATGAACTTGCCCTTATTATCGCCAGTTTCCAACGCTCCTTCTTCTCGCGCACTGAGCAAAATATCGACCTGTCGCGAAGATAAATTTTCGGGCTGTGTTGTCCAAGGGATATTAATCGGACGTGGTTCAATGTTTAATCTAGCCGCAATTTCTTGGATGATTTCTAGCTCAAAGCCATCATAAAATTGGGTTTTAGCATTCCAAAACATATAGGGACCACCGATCGCGGCATCAATCCCTACCCGCAAATGTCCGCGTCGCATGACGATGCCGAGGCTACTATCTTCTGCAAATACTGGCGATGTTATCGGTGAGATCGCGCTAGCGACTCCCAGACATAGACCTGCATAAATTGCGAAGCCAGCCAATTTGTGGGCAAACTTAAACATTATTCTCTATTCAAGCGATCGCTATAAATATAGCAAGATCTCCATCACTCTTGGGGCAGTCCCTTACGAAAAGCTCTCTTTGCTTCTAATCGCGATCGCATCTGCACACCACATAAATCGCGCTAAGATTTATGCTGAAGCAGGATATTGGTTTGAGGCGATCGATGGCTATACCCGTTGGTTAAACTTCAAACCCACTGATCTCAAGGCTATAACGGCAAGGAATGAAATCTTGAAAGCAGGATTTGAGAACAATCAAAACTTAAATTCTGACACTTTTATTGGACTGTTAAATGCCAATAAATCGAAATAATAAGTGGATTTAATTGCGCCAAGGTACTTAATCAAAAGATTTGATTAAAATAAATTTTTCTGGACAATTCGGTAAAACGTAGTTTTACCTGAATAGCGATCGAAGGCTCCATCAAAATTCGAGTTTGTTAGCCAAGAAAATTCTGATTCAAAAGGAGAGTTAGACAAAATTAAGGTGCAACTATCATTCATACAAATACCTATATGCCAAAGCCCATTTGTATAGTCAGTACCATTAGCGATCGCAATATCACCACGTATAGTTTGTTTTTGCTCAATGCGTTTACCCTTGCCCTTATCTAAATCTTCAACAATAGAAGGGACATAAAGAGTGTTCTGTCCAACTTGATAACCCAACGCACGTTCAATTACCATATTCACCATACGAGCACAGGCAAGTTTACCGTTACTGGTATAGGGTTCATAGCGGCTACTTCTCCCCAAAATATCAGGCAACAAAGCTGCGTGGAAAATTTTTTCCGAAACTATCAAGCGATCGTTATTAGTGTTATTCGAGGAACTGGGAGGCTGATTAGCTTGAATAACATTGAATAGTTTTTTGTATTTAGCCTCACTTGCGGTCAGAATGGTGTTACTCGCTTGATAAGCCTCATATTGCGCTTTTCCCCAGTTAGTTAGAGGTTTACCAACAACTACTAGCACTGAGAGAATTCCTAAAGTCGTCAGAAATCCTCTACTTAATCTTGGCTTGGGTTTAGACTGAGTGTCAGATTTATCCATGTCAAAGTAATCGCTTTGATATTTGATATAAGAAGTTTTTTAGCGCTATGTATTGCTAAACTCTTGGCTGTGCAAATCGCCTAGCAACATATTGCATTGATTATTTTTTAAGTTGATTGTTCCCCATTGAATAAGTATGAATAACAAAAGAATTTTGTTTGTTAGCTATACCGCAGTCTTAGGTGGGGGAGAGCTTTGTTTACTCGACTTTGCCCATGCTTATCGTGACACTAGTCAGGTAGTGCTATTAACTGATGGGATCTTAAAAAATCGACTAGAAGATTTAGGGGTGAAGGTTGAGGTTGTGCAAGCATCGCGATCGCTTGCTGATGTGAAGGTATCGAGCGGATTAGCCTCCCTTAAATCCATTGGCGATCTCTGGCGACTCGGCAAGCAAGTGGCTCAAAAAAGTAAAGATTTTGACTTGATCCATGCCAACAACCAAAAAGGATTTGTAGTTGCAGCGATCGCCCGATTATTCGGCGGTAAGCCTGTGGTTTGGCATTTGCACGATATTTTAACTGCTGATATTTTTAGTCCCATTAATCGATTGATTGCTGTTACTCTGGCAAACTGGTTTGCCGCAAGAGTAATCGTTAATTCAAAAGCGACGGGTGAAGCATTTTTTGAGGCTGGTGGTAAGCGCGAAAAATTACGTATTGTCTATAACGGGTTTGACGGGGAAGTATTTGATCTCATTGATGACAATCAAACCTTGCTACGAGAAGAATTAGAGATTCCAACCGATCGCCCTTTGATTGGCATGTTTAGCCGTCTTTCCTATTGGAAAGGACA
>CAIJEA010000623.1 GCA_903819605.1 uncultured cyanobacterium
ATCCCTACATATGTGTAAAGGTAGGGGCTTGGTCTCCAAGCCCCAATCTCAGCGTTCCACTAGATTCTTAAGCAGAATCTCAGCAATTCCTCAATGAATTCTAAGGCTAAGCATGTATATAAGGTTTAGCAATCAATCATCATTAATTTAATTTGGAGATCCTATTGTGAATGCAAGATTGCTACATCGTCGTCGTTTCTTAACTTATTTGGGATTGGGTTCTTTAGGGATTGGAAGCACTGCCTGCGCTGCTCAATTTGGCTCGGCAGCTACATCTACCCCGATCGCATCCAAGACATCGGTAGAAACAACCCCTAATGTAGATATTACAAAATCCAATAATTCTGAAGTTAGCGCTGTGGACGAAAAATCTAAAGCAAACAGTCAAAAACTACCAGAATTTCAAGGGATTTCCCAATGGTTAAATTCTAATCCTTTGACCATTCAGGATTTAAAGGGAAATGTCGTCTTGATTCAGTTCTGGACATTTAGCTGCATCAATTGTCAGCGTACTTTGCCCTATGTCACCAAATGGCACGATCGCTATGCTGCTAAGGGCTTGAAAATTATCGGCGTACATACACCAGAATTTGCCTTTGAGCGCGATCCTAACAACATCAAAGATGCGATGCAAAAACATGGCATTCTTTATCCAGTTCCCATTGATAATGAGTTCAAAACTTGGAAAGCCTATGGAAATGAGTACTGGCCCCATCTCTATTTAGCCGATCGCCAAGGGAATCTCGTTTACGACCACATTGGTGAAGGAGCCTACGATCGCACCGAGCAAACTATCAAACAACTATTGGGCTAGGAATCAAGCGCATGTCGCTCTCACTTTCGCCATTGTCAATCGGGTTAGCAATATTAGGTGGCTTATTAACTGCATTTTCACCATGCATTTTGCCAATTTTACCGATTATCGTTGGTAGATCGCTGCAAACCCATCGCTATGGACCATTGGCTCTAGTAGCAGGATTAATTAGCGGATTTGCGATCGCGGGTAGTTTATTGGGAATTGCCAGTAACTGGCTCACTGGATTAAGTAATTTTATTCGGAATATCGCGATCGTCGTCCTACTAGCTTTGGGGTTGTTCTCAATTTTTCCGAAATGGAGCTATCTCTTCATAAGTAAAATATCCAGCAAATTCCCTGTATTTAAAGTAAAAGAACCAACCAAAGTCAATTTAGCAGGAGAATTTTGGTTAGGTTCACAACTTGGTTTGTTATGGACACCTTGCGCTGGTCCCGTATTAGGAAGTATCTTGATTCTAGCCGCAGCTAATCATGAAATTTTTACCGCTTTCATTTTGCTGCTTGTCTATGGATTAGGAACAGGATTACCGATATTACTACTTGCCTATGCTAGTCGCTATTTCAGTAAGTCATTTTTAAAATTGCGATCGCGCAGTCAACTTTTGCAAAAAATTGGTGGCGTAATGATCTCGCTTACGGCGATCGCGATTCTACTTGGCTGGGATGTAAAGATACAGCTTTGGTTAGCCCCATTTTTTCCACCCTTACCTCTATAACAACTCTGTAACTAATTTATGAGTAAGAAACCTTCTCCTACGCCCAAACAAGCGATCGCTGCCAAGTTGTTCCATTCTTTTAATTTGATCGCGCTGATTTTGATGACGGCTAGTGGTCTGCAAATCTATAATGCCAATCCTGTTTTTGGTGGGCGTGCGGGTTGGCGATTTCCCAAAGAATTACTTTTAGGAGGATGGTTAGGAGCAGGTAGGAATTGGCATTTTGCTTCAATGTGGCTATTTTCCATGACATTGTTGATCTATGGACTTTACATTTTTATTACCCGCCGTTGGAAGCATAAGTTTGCCTCTGATAAAGATATTCAAGCGCTCCAAGCTAAAAATCCTAAGCGCAAGACCTATGCTTGGCATCGCCTTGCCTACACTGCAATTATTCCAATTCTAATTTTGGCGATTCTCTCAGGGTTATGCATGTATAAACCCGTACAATTTGCATGGATTTCAGGACTATTCGGCAGTTGGCAAAACCTTCGCATCGCCCATTTCCTGACGATTCCAATCGTTCTGATCTTTGCGATCGCGCATATCTTTTTATCTTTCCGAGTTGGTGGTTTAAAGATGATTCGCTCTATGTTTATTTAGCTATTGGCTTTTAGCTTTTTCAAAAATCACTTAAGAGAATGCGTAGGATTATAAAAAATGCAATTTGATAAATATCAGCACCGTCGGTTTTCGCGTCGCCAGTTAATGCAATATGCCAGCTTATCGGGTGTGGGATTATTTTTAGGAAGTTGCTCTAGTGATTCTAGTCGAGTCAGTCCTATTTTTAAACCGCTCAACCAACAAGCTGGGAATGTGAAGGCTTTATTTGAGCCACTTAATCAAAGTATTGAAGAACTAATTTTTCAAGCAAAAAATCCTGCGCCAGAATATCCAATTAGTGCGATCGAGCCTAATGCATTATTGATTAATTCCTTCGATACTACGCCTGTAATCGATCCTAATTCCTTTAAATTGATTATTGACGGTGAAGTGAATAATCCAATGCAACTAAGTATGAAGGATATTCAATCATTGCCATTAGTCTCAATGGTAATCCGTCATGTTTGCGTCGAAGGCTGGGCGGCGATCGTGCAGTGGGGCGGCGTGCGTTTATACGATCTCGCAAAGTTAGTCCAGCCCAAAGCAGGAGCGCGTTATGTCTATTTTGAATCTGCCGACAACTATTATGAAAGCTGGGATATAGCTTCAGCTTTACATCCACAAACATTACTCGCCTATCAAAAAAACGGTCAGCCAATCCCAGTTGAGAATGGAGCACCTCTTCGTCTGGCTTCTCCAATTAAGCTCGGATATAAGCTATCAAAATGGGTGATTCGCGTCCACTTTACAAATGAACTAGTCCAAAAACGTCTAGGTTATTGGGAAGATGAAGGTTATGAATGGTTTGCTGGATTGTAATCTAACTTACTGTTCGGTTTTATATTTTTTACTCCTGTCATAGCTTCAGAAAGCTCTATAATCTAGAATAGAAAATAAAAAGACTTCTCTATTTTAAGTATCTTTTGATAAAGTTAAGGATTTTTATAAAGTTTGAGTAGTGCGATTGAGACGCATCAGATCGTAACCAATCAAATCCGTAGACTTAGCAATAGGTAAATTTCAACTATGATAAATCTTTTTAATTCGCCTAGACATACTAATAATGCGATCGCCAAAGCGGTAAAATCCTTAACTCAACATGGAATCAGTGCACCAGAACAGGATCGTTTCATTGCTTTCTTACAAAGCGAAGACATACGTTCTCTCTATCATACAAATCCACGCCTAATTGCCGATCAGTTTAAGCTCTCAGAGCGCGACACATTAAAACTTCTAGTAGCATCCTTAAAGGAAGGAATTGTCACTCTTAATTGGGACATCCAATGTCCAGTATGTCAGGGGGTTGATTTTGCGGCAACTCAATTATGCGATCTCAGGACATTGCATGTTTGTCCTGTATGTCATCACAAACATAACTCAGATGCCGATCAGCAAGTACGAGTCACATTTAGTATTGACGAAAGATTGCGATCGCTATCCAAAGAAGCAGACGATCTAGCATTCCGCAATCATATTGATGCTCAGTACGGAGTAGTTTCAGGACATCGACTCTTAACCTTACAAATGTTCCGCGAGCTGTTCCCCCGTGAAACTATCCCACCAAATGAAAGCTTACTGATTCGTCAAGTCACAATTTTATTTACCGATTTAGCTGGTTCTACGGCTCTCTATAGTCAAAGAGGAGATTCCCAAGCCTACAGTTTAGTAAATCAGCATTTTAAACTTCTCTTTGAAATTGTCGATCGACATAATGGCGCAGTAATTAAAACGATTGGCGATGCAATCATGGCAACCTTTACCTCGCCCGAAGATGGACTAAAAGCAGCGATCGCCATGCAGGAGACGATGCAAGATTTCAATCGGCGTTTGGAATCGGCAAATCCATTAATTCTCAAAGTCGGTATCCATGCCGGCCCCTGTATTAGTGTTAACCTCAACGATCGCTCTGACTACTTCGGCA
This sequence comes from uncultured cyanobacterium, assembly GCA_903819605.1. Lineage (GTDB taxonomy): Bacteria > Cyanobacteriota > Cyanobacteriia > Pseudanabaenales > Pseudanabaenaceae > Pseudanabaena. Next base: position 4,058 of record CAIJEA010000623.1, read on the forward strand.
CAACGGTCAACACAGCCGCACGAGTAGAAGGACTTAGTCAAGGCAATGACATTGTATTCACTTCATCACTGATCAGTCAGGCAGAGGCGATCGCAAATACAGCACATTACAAATACGAAAAGAGTTCTGCTACATTAAAGGGAATAAGCGAGCCGATAGATGTTTTTTACATGCACGTAAATAATAAAGCTACGGTCAAGTAAGTTAGCACATAAAACCCAGAAGAGATTTGCGGCATAAATCTCTTCTGGGTTTTGATTTTACTGACTAACGTTATATAACCTTTCAGGCACAGGGAATCCACAGGAAGTTCCATCTTTATAAATGACTTCTTCTTCCCAAGGTAGACAATATTTTCCCTTGACCATATCTTGCATGTAGGTATAAGGACAATCTTGAGCGCCACCCTTGACGGCAACATAACCTCGATGTCCAAATTGATAAATATTATTCTCCACGCTCCAATATTTACGGGCTTCTCGAACTAGATCGGGACGAACTTCAGCAGTAATAATCTCATCTGGACGGTGACTACCCATAACCAAAGGCACACCATCGAAATTCACGATCATTCCTTCCCCCATAGAGTCAAAACTACCATCAGAACCACACATACAAACTGAAGCTGTCACCATGAGATTACAGAAAGCATTTGCTTGGTTAGTAATCTGCCAAGAATGACGAATTGGCGCAGTATAACCTGCTGTGCGAATCATAATTTCTGCCCCTTTATAGGCACATTCTCTCGCCATCTCTGGAAACATTCCATCGTGACAAATAATCAAGGCGATCTTACTGCCGTTAGGACCTTCACAAACTGGAATACCAACATCCCCTGGTTCCCAAGGTTCCACGGGAACCCAAGGATGTAGTTTGCGATAGTAAAGTTTTAATTCACCCTGATTGTCAATAATAATGCCACTATTGTAGGGGTTCCCTTCGGGATTATATTCCATTAGAGAAAAGCAGCCCCAAATATTATTGTCAACGCAAGCTCGTCTAAATGCAGCGACCTCCGCGCCATCCAATCTACACATAATCTCTGGATTTGTATCCATCGATAAACCATGTAAGGAGTATTCAGGAAACACGACCAAATCCATTGTTGGCATATTTCGTCTTGCTTTAGCTACCATCTCACAAATACGTTGGGTCTGGTCTGCTAGGTCTTTTTTGTTAACAACCGTGGGTAATTGCAGTTGTACCATCCCTAAAACTACTCCGTTAGGGGTTTTGTTCAAGCCACCAAGTCCACTCATCGATACCTACCACAATTTTGATCGTAACTAGATCATTATCAAAGTTAAATACAGAAAAAATAGTATTGAGCGATCAATAATCAAAAAAAGAGTCAGGAACTTTATTCCTGACTCTTTTTTTGACATTGATTTTTCCTAACCAAGAGAGTTACAGTGCAAAGCACCGCAACTCTCTTTCAGGTTTTGATTGTGTACTACAGCAATGACCAATCAAGCAAAAAAACTTTAAAAGCGTTGCAAGGCAACGCTTTTAAAGTTTTTTTGCTTAGGTTTGAGGGCGGAGGACTGTGGCATGACTGGCTATAGCTATATCATGGCGATCGCCTAATTCCTAAACATAAAGAGAATAGAGTCTTAAATACTCCATTTTCTTTTTTAATTAGCAAACTACACCCTTTGGAGCAGGAACAGAAGGTTGCAAATACATTGTCAAGAATTGCAAACCATTGTTGGCGAGGTAAGGCAGTTTTTGAACTTTCTTCAACCATTCAGGAGCATTAGACTCATCAATCTGCACCAACTTAGCGTTATTTTCTTCACACTTCTTGAGGCAAGCCCAGAACTTAGGGTTTTCCAAATCGAGAATTACAGGGAAAGCTTTTGCTGCATCACGATTAGTTTCACGTAGAACCTCATCGACATACTTTCTAGTATCCATACCAATGGATTCATAGAACTCGTTACGGACACAGATATCATTCAAATACATAGTGGCAAATACTGATAGCAAGAAGAACTTACTCCAGAGATTAGCTCTAATACCCTTGATATTATTAGTTTCGCTACGGAGAAGCAAACTACAGAAATCACCATGACGGCTCTCATCTTGACACCAATTTTCAAAGAAATTGAAGATTGGATAGATGCGATATTCAGGATGAGCAAGGAAATGTTGATGGATTTTGATATAGCGCCAATAGCCAATCTTTTCAGATAGATAAGTAGCGTAAAAAATAAACTTTGGTGCGAAGTAAACGTATTTCTTGGTTTTGGACAATGTTGAAAGATCGAGTTGCAGATCGAAGTCGGGCATCGCCTTATTCAAGAAACCTGCGTGACGTGCTTCATCACGGCTCATAAGGCTGAAGATTTCAGCCATGAGTGG
>CAIJEA010000624.1 GCA_903819605.1 uncultured cyanobacterium
AATCTTTTGTGATGTGAGCCGTTACGGGAGCCATCAGTACACCATTGCGATAGTGACCTGTAGCAACCAAAATATGGGGATGATCTGGTACAAAACCTAGAATTGGCGATTGATTGGCAAGTGGTCGGGGTCGATCGCCTGCCCATGTTTCTAAAACTTCAGCATTAGCAAAAGTGGGACACCATGCGATCGCCTGTTCTAGTAATAAGGACACATTCGCTTCATTGGGTAATTTATTTGGTTCAAACTCTAAGGTTGCACCGAGCCAATAGCGATCGCCACCTAACGGCACAATATTTAGATCGGAGCCATCCTCATTTTCAATATGCACAACGTTTTTTAGGTTTAGCTTGGGGATGTGCAGTAGCAATGCTTGACCAGCAACTGGTTGCATGAGATCTTGCCCCGCGTATTTAGGATGATTTTTTAAAAATGGGGATAGTAGAGCATTAGAACCTATGCCTGATGTAACCACGATGCGATCGCTAGATATATCGTCTAAATTCTCGACTGGTGTATTCCAAAGAAACGTCACCCCATTTTGAGTTGCGGCTGCGACTAGGGCATCTACTAACTGTGTGGGATGCACCGCCCGATCGCAGGGACTTAATAAGCCGCCATCGGTTAGCCATTGTGAGAAATCTTGAGAAATTCGATCGCGATCGAGCCATTGCAAATCAAAACCTTGCTTTTTACGAATCTCAGACAGCGATCGCGATTTTGTCTCAGCATCAGGCGATCGATACAAATTTAAAATGCCGTTGCGGTTGTAGAGAATATTGCATTTAGTTTGATCGGTTAATTCAGAAATCAGGCGATCGTATTTACTTAAACTAGCCAAGCGCAGCTTTACCAAAACACCTCTTGCTCTAGAACTAGAGGCAGCCATTAGCACCCCCAGCGCTGCACTTGTTGCCCCCATTGCTGGCTTTGCACTTGCCTCAATAACCATCACATCTAGCTCAGTTTTGCTTAATTCATAGGCAAGCATTGCCCCGATCGCACCGCAGCCGATAATAGTGACAGTTGTCATGAATATATTAAATAAGTAAAGTTTAGTTAAGATCAAAAGTTTATAGCAATCACTATCAAACCCCAACATAGAAGTAAGACCTCTATGTTGAGAGTCGTAAAAGAGCTTATTCACAATTTTGGAATGTCAGTGATAGACTCTTGAAATAAGTGCAAATCCTGTAGTATTTGCGGTCAAAAATTTTAACTCTGCAAAATTCCTGCATTAACACTGTGATTACGCTCAACCTACTGCATCCTATTGAATCTATTCCTATCCAAACGTGGAAGTTTGAGTCAGAGCCTGTGATTCGGATTGGGCGCTCTGGTGATAATGATGTAATTTTGTATAGCTCGGTCGTTTCTCGCTATCATGTTGAGCTACATCGTCATGCCTTGCATTGGGAAGTCGTAAATATCGGTGCAAATGGCACATACATTAACAATCAGCAAATCGACAAAGAGAGAATTCAGGATGGACTGATTATTCGTCTTGCTGCAACTGGCCCCAAACTACAGATTTTTCTTGACGGTTCAGAAGCCCTAACGCCTTCGTTGCGTGAAGCTGTCACTAAACCTGTGCCACCTAATAGTCCAAGAGATAGTCGTCCTACTTTTATGGCAAATAAATAATCTTTGT
>CAIJEA010000625.1 GCA_903819605.1 uncultured cyanobacterium
AGTGTGGTTGACCCTTAACACCTCGTTCACAGGTAAGGATCGTTTAACAACTCAACTCGCTGCTGGTAACGGTACATCTCCTTTTAACGCTTATACCCCTCTTCCTCCCGCAAGTGGGTTTTTTAATACCGCAGGTGTTCCGTTTACCGACCAAACGGCTGGTGCTAATGCAAATACTTTCGTTTTGCGTGAATTGTCTTATCAATTCCCTGTATTTGACAAAGCAACTTTAGTCATTGGTCCTCGCGTCAACTTCTATAAGTACTTCGATGGTATCCGTTTCATTTATCCTTGGAATACCACTTTCAACTCCATCAATAACCCATTGCTAAGTGATGCTAAGCGTGGTGCTGGTGCTGTTTTCATGACTCCTTTGGGCAGTATGTTCGATTTCAAAGTTGGTTACTTGGCTGAAAGCAATGAATTTTTTGGTTCTAATTCATCAGCTGCCAACCCAACCCAAGGTCTAACTGGTGGAACCAATGATATAACAGCCGAACTTGGTTTCAAACCAAGCGACAACTTTAAGCTTCGCCTGATCTACAGTCATTCAAATATTGTTGGAAATGGAGGTGTTGTTGGTGGTTCCCCATCACTCTTGGCAACGACAAGTAATGGCTTTAACAATGGGCAGTCGGACATTTTTGCAGCTAACTTTGATTGGTTGGTAACTAATGGCTTTGGTCTGTTTGGTCGATATGGCTATGGAACCACTAACCTCAACCAAACTGCTGGTGGCTCCACGAATGTTAATCAGTACACATTCCAAATTGGCGCTGCGTTCCCTGACTTGTTCAAAGAAGGCGCTCAAGCCATGATCTCCTTTGAGTTACCATACAAGTTTGGAGATAGCAGCAATGTGCTAGCTACTGGCAAAGGCGATGGTGGTACAGAGTACGATCTCGAACTGTCGTACATCTACCCAGTGACTAAGAATATCTCTTTAGTTCCTTCAGCCTACTTCATCTTTAATCCTAATAACTTCTCCAGCAACCCAACTGTATTTGTTGGTAACCTACAGGCAGTGTTCAGCTTCTAATCGCGAGGCTTAAACTTTCAAAATAGAGAAGGATGCGCGAAGCGCATCCTTCTCTATTTTGAAGTTAATACTTCTCAATATTGCAAGTAGTTAGTGATACATTTGTTGCAAATCATGTTTGCTAACTTCTAACTATTGTAGGCTTCTATCATTTAGTTTTTCTCAAATCGCATTACATTAAAATCTTTAAGGTGTGAAGGCATGAGTCCAATCTATATCCCTCGTCGCAAGTTTATTCGAGGCGCGATCGCCACAGCAGCATTTGGTGCAACTTCCCAACTTTGGGTGGGCTGTACTGGGCAAGCTCCAACCAATACAGCAACTACAGGTTCACCAAGTGCATCGAGTTCACCTGCGGCTGCTCTACTAACTATTGGTTTCATTTATGTAGGACCAAAGGATGATTATGGCTATAGTCAAGCTCACTTTGAAGGTGAAACTGCGATCTCTAAACTGCCGAATGTGAAGACCGTCAGTGAAGCTAGTGTTCCTGAGACTGCCACAGTCCAAGAAACTATGCTGAGCATGATTAACCAAGATAATGTTTCTGCCCTCTTCCCTACATCCTTTGGGTACTTCGATCCACATATTCTAAAAGTTGCTGCTTCTAACCCTAAAGTGCAATTCTTCCATTGTGGCGGCATGTATATAGAAGGCAAACATCCTAAGAACATCGGTAGCTACTACGGCTACATTGATGAAGCCGAATATGTCGCAGGGGTGGTTGCAGGTCTAACAACAAAATCTGGCAAACTAGGATTTGTTGCGGCGAAACCCATCCCTCAGGTAATTCGTAATATTAATAGCTATACTCTTGGCGCTCGCAGCGTTAATCCTAAAGCGACTGTTCAAGTTGTCTTTACTGGAGATTGGTCAGTTCCTGTCAAAGAAGCAGAAGCCGCTAATAGTATGGCAGATCAAGGTGTAGATGTTCTAACCTGCCATGTTGACAGTCCTAAAGTGGTAATGGAAACTGCCGAAAAACGGAAGATTTTCTGTACTGGCTATCACGCAAATCAAGCAAAACTTGCTCCAAATGGTTATTTAACAGGTGCAGAATGGGATTGGACTAGCGTATATACCCAATATGTGGAATGGTTTAAGGCTGGCAAATCAGTTGCCGATGGAGGCATTCCACACCTATTGCGTGGTGGATTAAAGGAGAAATTCTGTAAGATTTCACCTTATGGTAGTGCTGTCAGTGCTGAGACTAAGAAGGAAGCTGATAAGGTGTTGGCGAAATTCATGGATGGCAGCATGGTGATCTATTCTGGTGAAATCAAGGATAACACTGGCAAAGTTGTCATTGCCAAAGGAACAGAGTACAAACAAACCGATCTGTATCTAGAACAAAAGATGGATTGGTTTGTGGAAGGCGTTATCGGTAGTATTAAAAGCTAAGTCCAATAGTTTTTTATAAAAGACTTGCTTAGCAAGTCTTTTATAAAAAACTATTTATTGGCAAATTATTCATTTGAGAACCAAGTATATGAATATGCTCGATCGCTGGCGTTCAAAATCTGAGACGATTCTTATCCCGATTGGAGCGATAATTGCTTCCTTAATTGTTTTTGGCATATTTTGTGCATTACAAGGAAAGAATCCGATCGAAATTTATGGCACGATCTACAAGTCTGCATTTGGCAATAGCTTCTCATGGCAGGGAACTCTAGTAAGATCTGCACCACTAATGCTGACATCTCTATGTACAGCCTTACCTGCAATGTTGGGTCTGACAATTATTGGGAATGAAGGAGCGCTGATTGTTGGTGGCTTAGGAGCGATCTCAATTGGTTTGTCTCTAGGATCGATGCCTCCACTATTAGTCCAGATTGCAATGGCAATGGCCGGGATTATTGCGGGTGGCTTATGGATCACTTTTGTTGGAGCAATTAAATACTATCGTGGCGTTAATGAAACTATTAGTAGTTTATTAATGAACTATATTGCGATCGCTCTGCTGAATACCTTAGTTGAAGGTCCAATGCGCGATCCTTCAAGCTTGAATAAGCCTTCAAGTTTTCCACTAGCTGCGGCAAATATGCTGCAAAGTATTCCTAACTCTCGCGTTCATTATGGTTTGATCTATGGATTGGTAGCCTGTGCGATCGCTTATTTTTTAATTCATCGCACTACCTTTGGTTTTGCAGTTCGTACTGTCGGAGGTAATATTCGTGCTGCTAAAATTGCAGGATTACCCGTAGGCAAACTAACTTTAATCGTTAGCTTTTTGGGTGGTTCCTGTGCTGGTTTAGCTGGCATGGTCGAAATTGCGGCTGTTCATGGCACCGCAAATGCTTCGCTAAATTCTGATTATGGATATAGTGGTATTTTGGTGGCATTTATCGCTAGGCAAAATCCTCTTGTGGCAGTACTAGTAGCTGTTTTAATGGGCGGTATTCTTGCAAGTGGTAGCGCTCTTCAGCGCTCATTTCTCTTGCCAGATGCTACAGTTCTGCTTTTTCAAGGAATCGTTTTTTTAGCAATTCTCTTTAGCGAATCTCTGTATGGTCGTTTAGATTTCTTCAAAGATAGAGAACCTAAAGTTGTTATTGATAGTTCTGCAACTGTAGTTTAGTCAAAAGTTAAAATTTATTAGCTTTTGAAAGAAGGACAAATCAAAACTGACTACAAACAACCATAAACCAATAGCTAAAAGCTAATAGCCAATAGCCAAATTAAAAAAATGACAGATGAATCACTTGGTTGGATGAGTGTGCCCCTTGCGATATTTGCAGGTACACTTCGAGGAAGCGCACCGTTTCTATTTGTTAGTTTAGGTGAATGTTTAACTGAAAAGGCAGGTAAGATTAACCTTGGCTTAGAAGGAACATTGCTAACAGGCGCGATGACTGCTTATGCAGTCTCATACTTGACTAAGTCTCCTTGGCTAGGTGTTCTTGCAGCAGGAATGGCAGGAGTTGGGCTGGGGTTGATTCATGCATGGCTATCGCAGCGACCAAAGGTGAGTGATGTTGCTGTTGGTATTGCAATGATCATCTTTGGAAGCGGAATTGCCTTTTTCTTTGGCAAAGCATTTATTCAACCGAAAGCGATTCCTTTACCTGTATTTGAGCTAGGAAATTGGAGTAGCTATTCTCAAGTACAATCAGCGCTCAAAGTTAGTCCTTTGTTGCTCATCGGCATTGCGATCGCCCCTTTGATGCAGTGGTTTTTTAGTTCAACCCGTTGGGGCTTGTATGTACGTGCAGTGGGCGACAGTCCCAGTGCTGCGAGGGCAATGGGAATCTCAGTGATTGGTGTGCGTACTTGCGCGATCGTGGCTGGTAGCTTTTTAGCAGGAATAGGAGGCGCAAGTTTGTCACTTTATTACCCAGGACTTTGGTCTGAGAGGATCTCTAGCGGTCAGGGTTTGATGGCAGTTGCTCTAGTTATTTTTGCAAGATGGCAACCAATTCATTGTTTATGGGCGGCTTTGCTATTTGGTGGAGCGCAGTCCATCGGAGCTGCATTACAAGCAGTTGGAATTACTTCCTACTATTATTTGTTCAATGCTGCGCCATACATCATAACGTTAATTATTACTATCGTCACTTGTTCGCCTCGGAGAACATTAACGGGATCGCCTGGAGCATTGGGCACTAACGAGTAAAACTCAAATAGGCAAATAAAAAAGTCTCGCATTGCAAGACTTTTTTATTTCGATTTAATTAGAACGCAAAGGACTATACTCCCTTCATAGCGAATAATTAGGCGTGCGCGGCTTCGCCGCGTA
>CAIJEA010000626.1 GCA_903819605.1 uncultured cyanobacterium
GCAAAAAATAAATTTTTTTTAATGGGCTGCCCGAATATTCCAAATATTTTGATAGCTCAATTAATTTTGCAAAACTTGAAGTTACGTTACATACCGAATGTTGAGGCGGAACAATTTTCTTGACTTGCTCGAAAGATTTAGACTCACAAACATCGCTATAAATCATTGGTGGCGCGATCGCCTTACCTGTGTCATCACAGATTAAAACCGTTGATGAAGTGCCATCAATTACGATCTTTTTTGTATTTAGCCTAATTTCCTGAGACAGCCCAGCAAGTAATTCATAAAGTGCGGTTTTCCATGTTTCACACTTATAAATGTCATACTCACATTGGGAAATCGCAATTATTTCACTATCAGGATTAATAGCGATCGCCCGCGCCCCTGAAGTGCCAAAATCAATTCCTAAAAAATAATTCATATAGATTGTTAAATCTAGATTTTGAATGCTCGCAGTCTCAGGTAATGCAAACTAGCCTAAAAGCAATCAAGACTTAAAAAAATAATTTATTTTTTGAGAGGAACATGTTTTTCTAAACTTGTTTTGAGCATTTTTGAATCAAATATGACTGGTAAGAAATGAATACTTTTTATTTCTTTAAAGTAAAACAAAATAGGAAAATTAAACCAAAAAACTTTCCAATCTTGCCACTCTTCATAGGGAAAAGTACGGAATTTTTCTTGGGATCGATAAACCTCTAAATCTGTTGCGGTAAATACTAAACGAATGGTTGCAGCTTGATAAACTAAGAATAGTCCAAAAATAGAAACTGCACCCGCAGCAATAGGTTGAAGCCATATAATTGGTATGCTTGCCAACACGAGTACGGCAGGTAATGCATAGTTTGGATTTAGTTCTGTAGCCTGCGATGCAATATTGGGATCAACAAATGGATTTGAAGTTGTCATAGTAATTTAAAAGAATGAGTTCTATCTATAGATATACATTTAATTTTAAATCTTTGGCTTCTTTATTGAAGTGATAAAATAATTCTCGCTTGATAAAAAACACTTTAGCTAAACTAACTGTTAACTAAATTCTTTTTTGCAAGCTATCGTAATCCTCACATAAGCTTAGGAAATGTCTATGAACTTATCCTCAACTGCAAATGACTTGGCTATGCCTTTGCACGAAGCGGCAAATGACCCTAAAGTCTGGAGTCATCTCAAACAAGCGATCGCTACAAGTTCTGGATTTGATAAATGGCAAAGATCCCGCCATGGCGATCCCAAAGATGTTTTGCTATATCAAGAGGGCGTTCTTGATGATCTCGTTCGTAGCTACTTACGTGAGACACTAGAAACGTTAGCGTATTAATTGCGAGATTTTCTTGTGAGCGAAACATTAGGAACTCAGTTTGAATCTTTAAGAGAGCAGCTAGCTTCGGATGATATGGGTACTCGAATGAAAGCCCTCCATGCTAGCCGCTCTCTTCCCGTTTCTGAACGATTTACTTTAGTTGGAATTGCGGCGACCGACTTATCCTCCCGTATTCGTTACGATGCAGTCAGCCAATTAGGTTTAGTCGGCACTGTGGATTTGCAAAAATCTTTAGAAATTTTAAGCGATCGCTTATATGTCGATCCCGAACTTGATGTACGTGCGGCAGCAGCAGCATCGCTTGGTTCTCTACAACTTATCCAAGCCTTCGATCTACTCAAAACTGCCTACGAATCTACAAATGATTGGATGTTTCAGTTTAGTATCGTTGCCGCGATTGGTGAACTAGGTGCACCGCAAGGATTTGATTTCCTAGTAGAAGCTTTACAAAGCACTAATGAACTTGTCAAAATTGCAGCGATCGGTTCTCTGGGAGATCTAGGTAATCTTGCAGCAGTCTCTATATTACTGCCCCTAATCGAAGATCCTGATTGGCAAGTCAGGCATCGTGTATCGCAATCTCTAGCCCATCTTGGTGGCTCTGATGCTAAAGCAGGTTTAGAGAAACTTGCGAACGATCCTGTCGCACAGGTATCTGAGGCAACGCGATCTTTTCTGAGTTCAGTGTGATAAAAGCGGGCTCAGCCTAAACTAATTGGGCGTTCCAATACATAATTAATTGAGTAGGGGCAATCGAATGGCAATTCTAAAGTCGCGTACCTAATCCACCAAGCTTTCGATATCTAACTCAGCGAACCGACCCGCCGACAACAAATCAGCCATCTGTTCAGCCCAGAGTCCATAATCCTGCTCATGTAATAGTATAGCCATCGCCAAAACTCCCACCGAGGCTCATCAAACTTACTATAAGATTATTTTTAAAATAAAAAAGAGAGACGCTTAGCGCCTCTCTTTTTTTAAAAAGGTAACAACTTAACTTAATCCTAGAAGGAGAATGTAGTACGAATTACGCCGACGGTTGCAGTTCCGTTAGCACTGTCACTACCTTGGTTGAATACGAAGAATACACCAGGAGTGATGCTGATATTCTTAGAAACACGGAAGCGATAGAAAGCTTCAAGTTGATAAGGAGTATTAGCACTACCTTGTGCAACACCAGTTACGCTGGTTCTAAGTAGAGGTTGACCAAAAGAAATTGCAGCAAGATCGCCTTCGGTGAATAAATCCTTACCAGAGATAGATGCTAACCAGCTAGTAAAGGTTGTCCCAGCAGTAGTTACACCAGTAGAGTTAGCAAAAGTGTAAGCACCCCAAGTGTTAAATGTGAACTTCTTGGTAATATCCCAAACTAAGCTGCCAACGACAGTATCAGTGTTAACACCACTTACACCAGCGTTATCCGCAGGATTCAAGCCAAAATTGTCAGCGTTTAAGCCAGAGCTTAGAGTGTTGCCAACAGTGTAGGCGCGAGCATAACCAATACCAAGAGTGAGTGCGTCAAAAGGCTGAGCAACAAGCTGAGCAGCAAGTTTTGTGTCTTGACCAGTCACGCCACCCTGACCAGTAGCTGAAGCAGGATTAGATGCGCTATACAATAATTCTAGCTTTGCTTTATCATTAAACTTGAATA
>CAIJEA010000627.1 GCA_903819605.1 uncultured cyanobacterium
AATACAAAAATTTTAAATTTATGACTTGATTTTTGAGAGGTAGTGCAGTAAAGTGATAAACCGTAACTATTAATACAAAATCTGATTTACTCAACAGGAATTGACTCATTTCTGAGTACCTATTGAGTACAATCTGATTTTGATTGATTTTGGCTAGTTTTCTGTTCTTAAACCCTTATCCATGCTTGTGCGGAGCATTTTATCTTTAAGTACAGAATCAGTAGAAATGGCTATAAGAATACTTATCCCTATTCCCTTAAATACTAGTACCCCCTCTCAACAATACTAGTACCCCTATCCCAAAAGAAAATTCAAAGCCCATAGCAGTAAGGCTTTAGACCTCTGAGTACTTTCCTAATTAAGTTAATAAATCTTATCCGCAACATTCATTTTCGTTGGATTGGCAGTACCTGATATAAGCAGGAAGACAGAACTCCGCACCTCTAACTGTCAGAGCCTGTAATGATGCAACCCATCTCCCACCTAGACACTTTGGACAATCAGGAAATCGATCGCATATGTGCCACAGCATATCCATCGGATTCCCCAGCCAAATCATCTGCACATTCACTCTGGCAGTTTTATCAATTGCAACTGGCGCAATTGCCATTAGTGCAATTACCCCTGACTCAATTGCAAGTTGCCCAGCAATCATGGCAACGGGTCACCGAAGTTCTACAGGCACTCAAGGCTGATTTCCAAGCGATCGTCGATCGCGATCCTGCTGCTCACCATTGGCTAGAGATTTTATGCTGCTATCCGGGGCTACATGCCTTGGTGATCCATCGCTTTACCCATTGGTTACATCATCGCCAAATCCCCCTACTCCCAAGATTTATTGCCTACTGTGCGCGATTTATCACGGGCATTGACATTCATCCCGCCGCCACCATTGGCAAAGGGGTATTTATCGACCACGGCATGGGTGTAGTGATTGGTGAAACAGCGATCGTCGGTGACTATGTACTGCTCTATCAAGATGTCACCCTTGGCGGTACGGGCAAGGAAACTGGCAAGCGTCACCCTACCATCGGCAACCATGCGATCGTCGGTGCAGGAGCTAAAGTTCTCGGCAATATTCAAATTGGCGATCATGCTCGCATTGGGGCAGGCTCAGTTGTACTGCGTGATGTCCCAAACCACACCACCGTTGTTGGTGTCCCAGCGCGCATTTGCCGTACTAGTCAGACCACCTCGTTGGGTCAAGCCAATCAAGAACAGTTAACCGATCCATCGGCTGATGTCTTACAAAACTTACTCCTTCGTATCGAGCGACTAGAACAACAGCTTTCAGACAACATTTCCCAGAAGTAAAGATGAATAGTTCTTAAAGATCTTAGAAAAATAGAGGAAACGATCATGACGGAAACCCTAGTTGTCAGTTGCTTGGTTTTAATTACCACATATTTTCAGGATTACATGATGTGTCGAATGCTCAACATCGACGAAAAAGAATCCCAACGCAAACCTAAATAGTTCACTAATTGTTATTCACAGAGCTGCTACCGCCATGACTACCACTACCCACAGATTTCTCTCCACACTTACTGAGCAAAGTAAATCCAAAAAATCCTTTGCCATTGACATTTTCTTCCCTCTGCGCCAATGGCTCGATCACATCGAATTTAGCGATCGCCAATTTGCCGAGAAAATTTGCCATCTCATCCCCGCTAGTTGCCCCTTTGAACGCGATGTCAGTGCCTTTGGCTATACCTACCATATTCCTCCCCTCTGCAAGATCAATCCCCTATTTGAAGAGCTAGTAAACCTTCGCTTCCGCGCTCTAATTTACCTCTCCGAACTCCCTAGTTAAACCCCAGTTCCCAATTCCCAATCCACAATTCCCCTTTACCCAAATTTGTGCCATGAAACTCACACAAGGAAAAATCAACGAACTCCTGTCCGAGACTGCCTGTGAGCATAATCATCATCATCACAAAGATGGGCAGAAAAAGAACAAAGCTTGCTCACAACAAGCCCAACCTGGAGCAGCGCAAGGTGGCTGTGCCTTTGATGGCGCATCGATCGCCCTCGTTCCCATTACCGATGTCGCCCATCTCGTCCATGCGCCGATCGCCTGTGGTGGAAATTCTTTGGGTGCTAGAGGTAGCCTGTCGTCAGGTTCGACCATGTATAAAATGGGCTTTACCACCGACCTCAGCGAAAACGATATTATCTTCGGTGGTGAGAAAAAGCTCTATAAGGCAATTTTAGAAGTTCAACAACGTTATCAACCTGCGGCAGTGTTTGTGTATAACACCTGTGTAACAGCCCTGATTGGTGACGATCTTGAAGCAGTCTGTCAAAAAGCCGCCGAAAGAACAGGTATTCCCATCGTTCCAATCAATTCACCAGGGTTCGCTGGAACCAAGAATTTAGGAAATCGCATGGGCGGCGAAGCTTTATTAGAATATGTAATTGGTACTGCCGAACCTGAATATACCACTACCTACGATATCAATCTGATTGGTGAATATAATATCGCAGGTGAGTTGTGGAGTGTGCTGCCCTTATTTGAGAAATTGGGCATTCGCGTATTATCGAAAATCACAGGTGATGCCACCTATAAAGAAGTTTGTTATGCTCACCGTGCGAAACTGAATGTTCTCATCTGTTCCAAAGCATTAATCAATGTCGCTCGGAAGATGGAAGAGCGCTATGGCATTCCCTACACCGAAGAGTCTTTTTATGGGATTGCCGACATGAATCAATGTCTACGCAATATTGCCGCAAAATTAGGTGACTCCGATCTCCAAGAACGAGTCGAAAAGCTGATTGCAGAGGAATCTGCTAACCTCGATCGCGAACTTGCACCATACCGCGATCGCCTCAAGGGTAAAAAAGTCGTTCTCTACACAGGCGGTGTCAAAAGCTGGTCAATCATTTCCGCCGCGAAAGATTTGGGTATGGAAGTTGTTGCCACCAGTACCAAGAAGAGTACAGAAGAAGATAAGGCAAAGATTCGTGCCCTGCTCAGTAAAGATGGGATCATGATGGAGAAAGGGAACGCCCAAGAATTGCTCAAAACCATTGCCAAAACCCAAGCCGATATGTTAATCGCAGGTGGTCGCAACCAATACACCGCCCTCAAAGCACGCATTCCCTTTCTCGATATCAACCAAGAGCGTCATCATCCCTACGCTGGTTATGTGGGGATGATCGAGATTGCTAGAGAATTAGAAGAAGCCCTCTATAGTCCAATTTGGGCGCAAGTCCGTCAACCCGCACCTTGGGAAGATCCCATTGCTTTCAACAAGTCTCTATTGATTGAAAGTCATGCTGAGCAAGTTAAAACCGATATCATCACCCCGAAAAAATCCGTAGCGGTCAATGCTCTCAAG
>CAIJEA010000628.1 GCA_903819605.1 uncultured cyanobacterium
AACACCAGGTCCTCGATTCCGCACTCGTCAACTCCCCTAATGATTTGAACCGAAATTGTAAGCTTGAGACTAGGGGGATTGTGTTTAATCGCATTAGCAATTAAGTTTTGAAAAACTCTATAGATATTGACCGAATCAGCGTTAACAACTGGCAAATCAGTTGGAATTTGTAAATCTACTTTAGTATCTTCTTTATCCAAAAGTGGCTGTAGATCAATGATCGCCGCTTGGATGATTTCTTCAATTTTTGTAGGCTGCGGATGAATGACGATACCATGCACTTCATTTACATGAGACTCTAGCAATGAGTTAATTAAGGCTAACTGGCGCTCGCCGCTTTGCTGCATTCGTTCCAAGGTGTTTCTTGGCAGGAAAATTTTTGCATCGGGACTAGTTGCTGATTGCAACAAATTCTCTAAAACCATTAGTAACCCCGTCACAGGATTGCGGAGATCGTGGGAAACTGCATGAAGAAAAATTGTCAAGGCTTCTTCGGCACGTTTGCGATCGCTAATTTCATTTTGCAAATCTCGATTCTGTATTTCGATCCTCTGACGTTGTTTGGCGATCGTCAAATGAGTGCGTATCCTTACTAAAACCTCTTCATGCTCAAAGGGTTTCGTCACATAATCCACAGCCCCTAAAGATAGTCCCCGCACTTTATCTACCGTTTCTGAAAGTGCCGTCATGAAAATAATCGGAATCTTGGCAGTGTTAGCATTAGCTTTAAGTCGCTGACAAGTCTCAAACCCATCGATCCCAGGCATCATTACATCTAATAAAATCAAATCTGGTTTAACGTATTCGATTTGCTCGATCGCACTTTCGCCATCGGTTGCCACTAATACTCGTAGTCCCACATCCCGCAATAAATTGACTAGTATACTTAAGTTGGTAGGATTATCATCTACCACCAACACACAGCCTTCAAGGGCATAACATAAATTTGAGATTTCAGCGTTCACATCTGTTGTGCTTTGAAGGCGATTGCTCATAGAGTTTAGACAAAAACTAAGCTAGATTATGGCAGTTGTAAGTCAAGGGTACAAGCTAGAAAATAAAGAAATATAAAAATGCAGAAAGAAAGTCAATGTCAAGAAGCTTGTTTTTGCAAGTAAGAAATGAAAGCACATCTTACATGCTCTTTTAGGAAATATTGCTGATTAGGATATAACAATTAATAGAATGAGATTGCTAAATGCTTACATCGTATTGGTTGCAATCGAGAGAGAATGGAATAAGAAAGAAAGCATTTGAACAAGTGAAAAGCCTATGCAATAAGAGTATTCTTACTGCTGAATATTCGCAAAGAATTGCTAGATGAATTGCTGAAAGACTATAAAACTCCACCCGACCTATTCTGAAAACAGGAATCATCAAACAACTAACCACCGCATTGGGGGAGTGAACAGATGCTACTTGGCTTTCTTCTCTTGTAGTAGCTTTTTTTGTTTCTATAGCAGTCCTAAATCATTTGTGAGAAAGGCAAGGGGCTTAAGCCCCTTGTTATAAGCTTCTGTTTCTCATTACTCATTTAGGATTGCTATATAAGTACATCGGCATAATTAAAACCCAGAGCCAAAACCAGTGGCGCACGCGCAGCGTGCGCCACTGGTTTTGTGGTTTTATATTTAATTGTGCCCAGCTACTTAGGTAGCAACTTGGGTTAAATTATTATCATAATTTTAAAGCCATCAAAACTCTGCAAATAAAAGATTTTGATGATTTTTTGATTTGTCAGAGATAGCCTTATATCAAGGTATAAGCTTGAAATGTTACGAAAATATAAAGCCTAATTAGATGCTCAATATGAACAGAATTGCTAACACTTATCTAAGTATAAAGACTTAATACAAATCCTTTATAACATCAAGATTTTTGTCTTATGTAAACTGCCCTGTAAATTTTTAGGTAAACCAGAGCTTAGTGTCAAAAATTTTCAAAACATATTGGTGTTATAGCTATGGCTTATAAGATATCCAGCGATTGTGTCGCCTGTTCGTCTTGTATATCTGTTTGTCCGACAGGAGCAATTTCGATTCAGCAAGGTAATTATTGGATCGATCCTGCTATCTGTAATAACTGTGAAGGATACGCTCCAAAACCTCTATGTGTTAGTAGCTGTAATATTGGGGCTTCCATACCACTACAGCCCAAAAAAGGAAGGGTGAAATCTATTGAAAATCACCTAGTGATTAACCCCAGCCTATTTACTAATAGTATAAGTACTCCCTTTAGCTCCGCGATCGCTATTTGGGAAGCATGTAATTTACTCTCGCAAAGGCGATCGCTACCTTGGTCACTAGATGAGTCAGGGACTCTGGTGTATGAGAGATCGGTCAGTCAAGGCAAAGGCACAATTAGTTTGAGATTGAACAATATCATCAATTTTAGTTATCCGCGATCGCATTTAGAATCTCAAACGATCCTTGCTTCTGATACGCTCGATATTCGTGCCACCTGTATGCACTTAATCTATGCAGCCTACGCCACCACCTTAGAAAAACCTTGGGAGCAAGAGTTTAGTATTAGTGATAGTCAAATCGAAGAATATCTCGGTTTAGATAAGCGCAAAGACTTAACCAAATCAACGAAGTTAAATCTAATTAAGACGCTTGCTATGCAACCTTGCTGGATTACTGCCCAGATTGATTGGCCGAAGCAAGGCAAAGTAGAAGCTTTCTCTTTACCCGAAAGTCCTCTTTGGAATTTATTAGAAGTTGTACATCATTTTCATGAAGATGAAGAAGGCTGTAAACATCTTGTGGGGCTTACTTTTAGGGTTCAAGCAGGTACGTGGGCAAAACATTTTTTAAATAAAAAAGAATGTTATTCAGGCAGAGCTTTTTATCAATATAGTCATTTGCCAAAATCGCTGCTAGGCGCAATCATGAGCATCTGGCAACAGCATGAAGGCGCAGCGAGAATGTTGCTCTGGCTTCTATTTAAAACCCGCATGGGAGATCAACAAAGAATTATGGTCATTACCCTAATGCGAGTTGCCTATGGTGAAGATCGGGTCAATCAAGCAATTTCGCAACGGGAAGAAAGAAAACGCTTACTCAAAATGTTTGAGAGTGATTTGGAAGTAGTCAATCGTTATGGACTCAAGCCAGTATTTGACCCTGTTAGCTATCCCACGGAAATCCAACCCCTATGGTCAAAGCTAGCAGATATACCTGATGATGCTGAGGCGGCTCTTGATTTCTGGATTAACGATGGCAGTTGCAATCTCCGACTCACTGATGTAGGTCCACGCGGTAAGTGGCAAATGTTAATCAATGCAAGGATTCTATCTTTTGAGCTAATAGCGGATTGGGAACAACCTACGGAACTTGCCCGCAAAAAACGCAAATTTGAGCGATCGCAAAATCAGTCTACTAAGCAAAGAAGCTCTGGCAAAAAAGTCCAAACTACTAGTCAGTCATTACTTTCAGGTGAACAAATTGCCACATTACGCAAAAATTTGCAAATTAGTCAGCGCACCTTAGCTGAGAAAATTGGCAAAAGTCAAAGTTGGATTCGCGATGTGGAGAATGGACGATTTCAAGCAAAGCAGAATGAACAACAATTAATCCGCCAAGCATTAGGTCTGTAAAGGCATAAACCAGTTAGTAAAGAGTGACAGTGCAAAACGCTGCCACTCTTTATTGGCTTTTACGAGCAATTATTACGGAACAAAGTTATGAGGATGTGTAAGGTAGAGATAGGCGATCGCCTTTTGTCATCATCAAGCGCGATCGCTAACGGGTGTGACCAAAATTTGATGTAGCAATTAGAGAGAGAAACCATAGCGATTGATTTTAGACCAGAATTGCTACCAACGCCCTTTAGTATAAGACAAAGTTCTAAGGCTCAAAGCTACAGAAGCGCCCCAATCTTTCCATTTTATGCCAGAACACCCCAAGTGAGCCTTGATAATTACTTTGCAAGCCGATTCGGTGATCCCCGAACCGATTGGTAAATTCGAGGAGATGGCTTCAACATAAAGCATTTGGTGATGATGATTGCGAAAATAAGTAATAGCATCTTGGAGCCCTTGGAGAATAGATTGAGAAACTCGCTTGGAGTGAATGGTTTGCATTTCTGCGAGTAAGCTTGCTGCCGCCCCAACTTCATGTTTAAGGCTGTGACAATGAGTATCCTTCCAAGCTTTTTGTGCCTGTTCATCGTGTGGATAAATCGCCTTGGCTACGTTGTCTAAGTAATGGGTGGCATGGTAAAATTCCAATGTTTGGGTATTGGTTACAGTATTCAGAAAAGCCCAGTTTTCGGGTGCGCCATCGGCTAAACCATTGATAATGGGCGTTGGGATAATTGCTTGACAGTCTCAACTTCCAGTTGGAGTCGTCCTAAAAAAGTCTCTCGTCCATATTCTGGAGCCGCAGCAATATAAGTTGTGTGTTGCCTCTCCCCTTTTTGGTTGTACAAGCTAATCGTACCTACCATTGCTTGGCGATATCCTTCATCACATAACAACATACATGTCCCATCTAATCCGATGCTCACCGTCGGAATTGCTATGTCCAGTTTTGGGGTGCGGTAAGTCCAGTCTTCTTCTTTGCTAAGGGCGATTGCCAACTGCATCCACTAAGGTTTGCACGAATGAACGATGTACATCTCTGCCATGATTCTCTCGTAAGTCTTCGACTTGTCTCACACTACTCATTTCTGCATATTTGTGGCTGATCTGCTTGGCTGATCTTGGCGTTGAGGTAATGATGATCCTTGCATCTACTTCTAATGGAAAGTATGGTGTTCCTCCTAGTACTCCCTTGATATACGTGGCGCTTTACGGCGATGCAGCCATAGGGCGTTTGATACGTTTTCGCCTGTTTTCCCTTACTCGTCAATATTTTTCCCTCTTACATCAAATTCTGATCACGCCCTATTCAAACCCTTAAAGTTGCGCCCCGCAGGGGCGCAACTTTAAGGGTTTGGGTAATTTATTTGGACAAGTACTTAGCTTTCAGAAAATATTTTAGGTTGGTTATTAAATTGTTCTACTCCAACCAGTTCAGCGACTCGATAGGCTGAGGCGATCGCCCCTTCATGCAAACCATCACCGAGATAAGCTCCAGCATGGTAAGTATTATTCTCACCATTAGTGGCTACTACTTCATCGCGATATCGAAAAGATTCTGTAGTATACAAAGGAGTATGATGCTTTTGGATGTGAATAAAGCGATCGCGAGCAATTAACTCCTCCAGTTGGTAAGATAGGAAATATTTTTGTGGAGATGAAATATTGCAAAGCTGGTTCAGATAACTGTTGTAGCCCCAACGGGTATCCGTTTGAAAGAAATCAAATTCTGACGGTTGTTGGATACCATAGCGATCGTAAATGGAAGCATCTTTATGGACTACACTATCCACATGATTAGCTTGCCAATGGGAAAATCGTTTGATTTCTGATGTAGTTGGATTGGCTAACAGGGCAATAACTTGATCGGGTGGCGCTGCAAATACGACCTTGTCAAATTCCTGAACTTCACCTGTGGATTGCACAATCTTGATGGAGCCTGGGCTTCTGACAATGCGATCGACTTCCACATTTAGCAAAATCTTTCCCTTAAATCGCGCCAAAATTTTTTCAATGTAGGAATAAACTCCACCTTGAATTCTGAGCCATTTGACCGCAACATCATCTCGTAAAACAGGCATCGCCAATTCTGCTGGAAAATCATCAATCATCTCCAAAGGCATAGAGTAACTATACATAACTAGCAACTTTAGCCAAGTATTGCGAGTACAGGGACGTTTTAAATATTGCGATACAGGCTGATTATAGAAATCTTTTATAGTTGCAAATCTTATCCTTAGCCATAATTTTGCGGAACGGGCATAAAGAGTATCAAGGCGAAGATATTCGATGAAACGACGAATACCTGTAAAGTTGTTCTGAATGGAGCTTTTTGATAGATAGTGGCTTCCATTCTTAAAAAACATCGCCGAGCCAAGATTGACAGGTTCTAGTTCTACTTCTAACTCTTGCATCAGTCTTAAGAAGTTATGAAATGTAGTGGGAAATTCGATTACTCCGCATTCGAGAATCTCTTGGCAGTCAGATTGGTTCGGTTGCACATTCTTGTTCAATGTCCGAATATGTCCACCTAAGCTTGCTTGTCGCTCAAAAACAGTAACTTGATGTCCCTGTTTATCGAGGAGGTAGGCTGTTGCCATACCACTAGCACCACCACCAATAATCGCAATTTTCATAATAGAGTTCTCAATTCATAGAATAAATATTGAATCCAAAAACCAGTTAAAAGTTTTGCAAAGCAAAACTTTTAACTGGTTTTTGGGATTTCGCCTAAAATCACATCACCTGATAATCGTTGATACAGCAAAGCGCCCGTCCAAATCGTAGGAGCAAACCCAGGGTAGCCAGATGAAGCATTACAAAAATAGAAATGATTGAGTGAGGTTTCGT
>CAIJEA010000629.1 GCA_903819605.1 uncultured cyanobacterium
AAATACCATTAATCAGAAAAAACTTTTCTTGGGAAATCGAAAATGTCTCGTCACCACTGACATAGACTTCTTGAGCATCGAAAATTGTTGACAAAAAGATAGACATCTTTTCTAAATCGCTAACTATAAAAGTAATGTGACTAATCCCTTCAATCATGGCTTTGCTAGGTTGAGATTTGAGTAGCTGCCACAATCTGCTCGATCCTGCTAATGGCGCGTTCCGCCCGAATACTAACTTCGCGATCGGGATCGTCTAGGGCTTGGCGAAGGGCTTGCAGCGCATCAGGACTAGCCAGATCCCCAAGGGCGATCGCTGCATCTTTTCGCACATCGGCATATTCATCGGTAAGCGCCTTAACTAGAGCAGGAATGGCGGCTTCACTTTTGGAGGTTTGGCGATCATTCTGGAAAATCTGCTGCAAAGCCTGAGCCGCAAAGCGTCTGACTTGCCAATGCTCATCGGCGATCGCCTCAATTAGTACTGGAATCGCCACTCCATCGCCATGAATCGCTAAAGCTTTGGTGACATTGCGCCGAACTTGCCAATCAGGATCTTCGCGGAGGGCTTTGCTTAAGCTAGGAATTACTTCCGTATCAACGAGATGTCCCAATGTCAGAGCCGCTTCACGGCGCACAAAATCAACAGGATCTTGCAGCAAAGGTAGAGCGGTAGGGCTAGTTTTGACTTGATTGAGATAGCGCAAAGTTGTAATTGCGGCTTCCCTTAATTCGGGATATTCTGATTCTAAGAATGGCAATAAATAGGGTAAAGACTGCGCGTCATGAATTTTGCGTAACAGAATTAAAATATTGCGCTGAAGATGTCGATTCTCTTGGTGCAAAGCATCTAGCAATAATAAAAGAGAATCTTGCGAAACTAATTCGCCGAGCGCCGATAGAGCAACTGCTCGAATTTCTTCATCAGGTGAGCCAAGACTGGGAATCAGGTTAGGAATTACTTTAGGATTGGCAAATTCCCATAAAGTGGCGATCGCAATTTTTTGGACAGCAGGACTTTCATCGTTGAGGGCTGTTACCACCACATCAAGAGCCTCTTCATCGCCGAGATGCTGCAAACTTTTGATCGCAACTAGGCGATCGCTCAGATCGTCTGACTGTAATAATTCTATCCATTCTTGTAATTCGGTTGTTGTGGTCATAGGTTTTCTATCTCAATAAAAAGGGAATCTGTACAGTAATCGCACCAGTCGGACATTCTTTCTCACAGGGCAAGCAGAACCAGCACTCGTCATATTTCATATATGCCTTACTCGTTTCGGGGTTTTTAGCTAGGACATCGAGGGGACAAACTTCAATGCAAGCCACACATTTTTCTAAACATTTCGATTCATCGACAATTACAGGAACATCAATACGTTGTTTAATTAAAGCCATGATTTTTTTATAGAGATTTACGATTAATTAGATTTCCATCCGTGAGCATAGATGAAGTAGGTTTCTGTCACGCGCACATCTGCGGTGAACCCTGCATTAACTAGTAGAGTTTGCAGTTCATCGGGTTGATAGAAAATTTTAGCGATCTTGAATTCCCTGCCATCATTGAGTTTTCGGGTTTGATAAATTCCATCTTGTTCAGGCAAATGATCTTTGGCGCGAGAAGTAGAATCATTACGGGAATCAATGATAAAAATCTGTCCTCCCTTACGGGTGGCAAGATAAACTTTATTAAAAAAGGATTGCAGTAAATCTGGTGGAACGTGAGAAAGCCAAAAAGAGAAGAACACTAAATCATATTCTTGCTCTGGTTCCCATGTGAATATATCTCGATGTTGGTAGGTTACTTTGTCTGAATTTAGTTTATTCTGATTGATGGCGATCGTTTCCGCAGAAGCATCGATCGCCTCAATTTTTGTGCTGATTTGTAAAAGCTGTTCTGTCCAAATACCCGTCCCAGAAGCCAGCTCTAAAACTTGATTGACTTGACCGATTTCTCGTAAAGCTTTCTGAACAGTCTCGACTTCCACAAACCAGCGATCGTTATTTTCCTGTCCGCGATCGTAGCGTCCAATACGATAAAACCATTCATCATATTCACTGGATCGCGATCGATAATATTCAATTTGATCGCGAATTAGTTTAGTAGTATCAACTGACATTTTTACCTCCTTTAAAAATAGTGATGATTTTCTATGAATTATTTTAATTACAGCGATTTGTAAAAAGTTAATGATTGTTTGATATTGGTATAGCCAATTTTTTCATAGAATAAATGTGCTTCATTTCGCTTAATATTTGAACGTAATAACACACCTTCCGCACCAGATTTAGCAGCCCAATTTTCAATTTCCTCCATCAGTAAACGTCCAACTCCTTGATGTCGATGATCTTGATCGACAACTAATCCTAAAAGCAGTGCAGGCGTTTGAATGACTATCGAATCACAAATATAAGCGTGCACCCAACCAATTACATATTCATTATCTAGAGTTGCTATGTATAAAACATGATTGTCATTATTTTGAATTTTATGAATCCGTTCCTTTGCTTGTTGATTAGTTACTGAATATCCAAGTTGATTCGCAAGAATAGCAATTCTTTCAGCATCTTTAATTTCTGCTGTTCTAATTAGAACTTGATTATTTATAGAAACATTACTTGCCATAGATTTAGAAAGACTTAAATAGATAAATTGTTCATTATTTGTCAATTACTCCTCGAATAAAACGATAGCCAATATCAAGCTCAGTTAATTTTTTGATTTCACCATATTTATTTTCCCATGATCCATTACTTAAGTCTTTTTCTAGTAGATTGACTCCTTGTTCAACTAAATTTTGATTGGCTAAAGCAAAAGCTGAAATACCAGAACGCACATCTGAATTGAGATACATTTCTGGACGTTTCCAAGCCGCCGCCGTAAATAGATCAGATAAATCTTCAGGTAATAAAAAAGGTATAGACTCAATCTGTCTTTTGGTATTTTGATGAATTAAGTCGATCTGTTCGTTAAGTGTTAAAAACTGTATGCCGCTTTCCCACAAAAATGGAAAATAATCATAAAGCCATATCTTTGAAGCATCTCTAATGTCAAAAGTTAGTAATACGATCGCACCATCTTTAACCACTCGATGCATTTCTTGAAATGCTTTTGGGAGATTAGTAAAGTGATGGATTGCTAAGGTACTAATCGCACCATCAACGGAGCGATCGCCTAGGGGTAAATTTTCAGCATGACCAGTAAACCATTGAAGTTGTGGATGTGCGATCGCTTGTTGTTGCATCACAACAGAAGGTTCGATCGCCTTCACCCAAAATCCTTGATTTGCTAGTGCATAACTATAGTTACCCGTTCCCGCACCTATATCTGCGATCGCACTGCCTTGAGGTAAATCGAGTAGATCGATCAACTGATTGACAATGCGGCGATCGGGAACTCGCGTTTTTGCATATTGCTTACCAATGGAATTGTAAATCGCCATCATCTACCTCACCGCGACATCATAAACTTCTTGACGCACATCAACAGGAATAATGTAGGGAGAAACCTCACGTTTAAAGAGAGTCATTTGTCCCGATTCATCCTTCTTCAAATTGACATGACAGAACCACTCATCATTATTCTTCTCTGGATAATCCAATCGATAATGATAAAGTCCCCATCTTGTCTCCTTACGGAACAGAGAAGCTCGTGCCGCCATCTCTGCACAATCGCGAATGAAATGCACTTCCATACAACGCATTAACTCATGGGGATCTTGAGCGCCCATAATATCAAGAGTTTCTTGATAGCGATCGAATAATCCTAAGCCAAT
>CAIJEA010000630.1 GCA_903819605.1 uncultured cyanobacterium
AAAGAAGCGATTTTTGTAGCGCAGCATAGCCTCGCTACAAAAATCGCTTCTTTACTAAATCGTAGAACCCTAACGGGTTTGCTTGGTAAGCCAGTCCAGCAAGACTAGTTCTAAGCTTTTGTTGTTTTTGTGAATTTCTTGCTTAACCCATTGCGCGATCGCATCAATGGGCGAAAAACTAGAACCTGCTTGCCATTTCATATCAATCCCCATCGAGGTGAGGTGAGTGCCTTCGAGGGTTTGCAAGCTCACAGTTTTTGGGAATTTTTGCTGGAGTAGCCGCGCAAGGGTGGAGATCTCGTCAATGCCATCATCAACGAACTTAACTAATAGGTTATTGGCGGTTTGATAATTGGCAGTTACCAGTTGCTCGGTTTCCTTAGGGCTAGGCGTGAATTCCATTGAGGACATTTCGGGAATTGTGCCAGCGAGTTCTTTGAAAAAGGGGATTGAGCGATCGGCGCTGTAGTTGTTGTAGGCAATGTAAATATTGCCAGCACGGTTGGGTTTGTACAGACTATTGATCAGTAAATGAATTTTGCAGCCCATACTATGCCCCATGCCAAACACTGGAAAATAATCGAGAAATAGTTTGCTGCGAGCTTTGCGAAATGAAGTGTTAACGTCACGAGCGATCTGGCGATGGTCGAAGGTGTTGTTTAAAAATGGTGTTGCCACGATCGCATAGTTATTTTGAGC
Source organism: uncultured cyanobacterium (assembly GCA_903819605.1). Classification (GTDB taxonomy): domain Bacteria; phylum Cyanobacteriota; class Cyanobacteriia; order Pseudanabaenales; family Pseudanabaenaceae; genus Pseudanabaena. The sequence continues at coordinate 700 of CAIJEA010000630.1, forward strand.
AAGCTGTTCTAAAACACGACCATAGGCAACATGAGGCGCAGCCGCAAAAAATGCACCACCCAAAAAGTGAATTACGCCTTTGGGCTTGGGCGGTGTCAAGACCCAATTTTCTTCAATTTGCTTCCACTCCATCGTTTTCGCCACTATTTACATTTCTTTATGTATATTCATTATAGAGACGCGAATAAAAAGAAACCCGCCTTCGGCGGGTTTCTTTTTATTCGCGATTGGGTTTGTCGGTGGCGCGATTGAGGAGCCAGAGTGATGTGACTAAGCCTACGAAGTGGGCAAAGATAATGTTGAAACTAGCTTGAATAATTTGCAGATCCAAAGGCTGAATTGTGAGATTAAAGTTGCCTGTTACCGAAACTACGCCTTGTTGCGATCGCAGAGTGAGCGCACCCACAATCGAAGCGGCTCCTATTAGGGTGACGAGCATCCCTAGTAGATTAATAATTAGCCCAATTTTGATTTGAAATACGGTTTGGCTTTTAGTAGGACGATCGGGCGATCGCAGCTTTTTCGCCATTTGTGTATAACGAAAGTTCCAGAAAATACTTGCGCCTAAGATGGCGACACCTGCCCATGCAAAGCTAAGTCCTGGGAGTGTAGCAGGGTTAGTATCTACTCCTGTGGGTAATACGCCTTGAGTACCTTTGGGGAATAAAAAAAGCTGTAGTAACACAACTGACGAAACTACACATAAGACAACTTGTGTCCAAAAGGCAGCCCAGCCCCACCGCCGAAATGCTAAAACAACGCGCAATACATTGGGCGAGACATCGCTGTTATCTTCTTCTTTGCTGGCGTTTTTTAGTTCTCTGGGCATTTTTTTGGGAGCGTGTCTGGCTAGTAAAAACCTGTAAATACTATAGCGCTTTGCGCTCTAATCAAATTTAGCAAGTAAAAGGAGCGCTTGGCGCTCCTTTAATTATGTACATCTACTTAGTAATATTTTGATATATCTTCGCCTTTGTCAGCGAGATAACTTAGCGATCGAAAACGTAATCCGACTAGTTGATCGTATAAAGGATTAATCTCGCACATCGCAGGAATATGCATGATTTTGCGTCCAAATAAGACTATATCGCGCTCGAAGGGGCATTGAGCAGGAATAACTTTACAGATTAGATTAGCAAGGCGCGAATCATGGATATCCATATGATCGAGCCATTCTTTGACTGGCTCTAGTACGTTGGGATGATGTTCCTCATGGTGAGATGCTGCTTCAAGATTTTTACGTAAATCGTTAATTGCTTTTACTTCTTGATTAAGTGCTTTGCTAAATTCTTGAATGACCCGATCTTCTGTATCGGTATATTTACCGTCCGCCAGTGCCATCATCACTGCCATTCGTAAAAAGTTTTGTCCTACTTCGCGATCGCTGCCCAATGAGTCCGCCAGATCTTGAGCGCTAATCGGTTCAAAGTTGCTAATGGTAAGATCTTCGCCCCATTCTTCGCTATGGCTAATTTGATCGAAGAGGGTGCGCTCTTGGTCGCTGTAATCATTATCGGCGAGGGCAACGCTCATAAGTCCCCTCAACCAAGCTGAAATCTGTGCTTGTGTATAAGGTTTACGGTTTGTTTGCATAACACACCAGTCTACAGGTTGACTAAATCATATATCAATTTAAAACCCAGAGAATATAGAAGCGTTGCGAAGCAACGCTTCTATATTCTCTGGGTTTTATACTTGTAGATGTTGATTACTGCTTTATGTCAAATATGACTAGCTTTGATAGTTCGCAAATTCCGATCGCCATGACGATCGCTGGCTCTGATAGTGGCGGTGGTGCGGGGATACAAGCTGATTTACGTACCTTTGCCTTTCATTGTGTGCATGGTACGAGTGTTCTCACTTGTATCACGGCACAAAATACTCAAGGAGTAACGCGGGTTGATGCGATGTCTTGTGAATCAGTAACGGCGCAATTTGAAGCGGTGATGCTAGATATGAAAGTTGGCGCAATCAAAACGGGGATGCTGCTCAATCAAGAGATTATGAAAACCGTTGCTAAGAAATTAGTTGCCTTTGGATTTGGGAATGTGGTGGTCGATCCTGTAATGGTATCGCGGACAGGGGCGCAGTTAATCGATGATGATGCGGTGAAGACAATGCGAGATCTGTTGATTCCTCTAGCGGCGATCGCTACTCCCAACCGCTATGAAGCCCAGATCCTTGCCGACATGGAGATACATACTCTCGAAGACATGAAAACTGCGGCTCAGAAAATTTACGGGCTAGGGGCAAGAGCGATCTTAGTGAAAGGTGGTGGCATGACGGGCGATCTCAAGGCAATCGATGTTTGGTTCGATGGCGATCGCCTTGAGGTGTTGCAGACCGAGGCGATCGATACACCCCATACCCATGGCACTGGCTGTACTCTGTCAGCGGCGATCGCGGCTAATCTTGCTTTAGGTAAAGGATACTTCCAATCAGTTAAAGAGGCAAAAAACTATGTAACGGAAGCTTTGAAATATTCCTTATCGATCGGCAAAGGGCAGGGGCCCGTTGGACATTTCTTTCCATTACTCCTTTTTGAGAAGTTCTAAAATCTCAATCATTTCAGATTGAATATCTACTGCTACGACAACCATAAAATAAAAATATTTTGGTCGATTCTCATTCCAATGGAGTTTTAATGTGCTTGCCTAGAATGATTAAACTTTGTTCTACGCTATCTAGTTCAGCAATTTGTGGTAAAAAGCCCCATTCCTCAAAGCCAAAACTTGTGAATAAGCGCCGACTGGCGGCATTATGGGCAAATACAAAGCCAACTAGTTTAGAAATATCGAGCTTAGGGCACATCGCGATCGCATGATTTAGTAACTTTTTACCGAGTCTCTTGCCCTGATATTCGGGAGCTATGTAAATGCTCACTTCAGCAGTTTTGTGATAAGCAGGGCGACCGTAAAACATTTGTAAGCTCAGCCAGCCAATTATTTTACGATCGCTGTCGGTGATTACCCAGACAGGATAGCGATCGCTATGCGATCGAAACCAATCGCGGCGGCTCTCAACGGAGATGGGTTCGAGATCGGCAGTAGCAAGACGAGAAGGTATCGCAGCATTATAAATCTCAATAATTTCAGGTAGATCTGCCTCTACTGCCAACCGAATTTGCATAACTGCTGCTCCTGAGCTTTTTGATTATTATGTGATGGTTTTAGGATTCTTTAACCAAATAATGTAGCCCTATAAAGCCTACAGATATAGCTTGCGGCGCGAAGCACCGCAAGCTATATCTGTAGTTGAAATTGCTGGTTTTAAACTAAAAAACTCTAGTGAGTGCAAAGCACTCCTGCGACTTGCTATATGATGACAGAGATACTCATCTGCTCGTTATGGAATTATTTGCTGGGCTACTTACGACGGTTCTCGGTTTAGCGGGTGCACCAGGAATCGCAATTGATCGGATTGCAACAGACTTTTTGCGCGGGCAGATTGTGCGAGCAGACACATTAGAAGTGCGTGTTGATAATGCTCCTAATTACCAAATTCTCTTGGGTAATGTCGATCGCATTCGGGTAGCGGGTCGAGGTGTTTATGTTTTAGATTTTTTGCGAATCGATCAGATTGACCTTGAAACCGATCCGATTAGTATCGATCCTGCTGCGGTGCAAGCTGGGAAGATCGTTTTGCGTCGTCCGCTTCTGGCGGCTGTTCGAGTCGTGATGCGTTCTGAAGATATTAATACGGCTCTGCGATCGCCAAGTGTGCAGCCTTCTTTTAAAAACTTGAGTATTGATATTACTGGCACGAGTAAAGGTAATCCTGAAATTCTCGATCTACTCAATCCAGAGGTCACTTTTTTGGAAGGCGATCGCATTCGTCTTGCAGCTACTTTACAGTCACAACCAACCATTACCAAGCCAAAGATTTCGAAACTAAATGTCTCGGTAAATGCCGAACTCAAGACTATCGGTGGTACAAAACTGCAAATAATCAATCCTAAAATTGAATTAGAAGGAACGCCTGTACCCGATCGGATCGCTAACGCTTTTGCCGATGGATTAAATAAAGTTTTGGATTTGCGTCAGTTAGAGAGTAAAGGCATTACAGCGCGAGTCTTGAAACTAGAATTTACAGATGGAAAAATGCAAGTAATTGGCTTTGCCAAGATGGATTCTATTCCTAATCAATAACTGCGATTATGAGCCAATGTTTCAATCCTAACTGCAATTATCAAAATCCAGAGCGATCGCTTAAGTTTTGTCAGCAATGTGGCTCAAGCTTAAAGATTGGCGATCGCTATCGAGCAATTAGAATCCTTGGTCAAGGGGGCTTTGGTAGAACTTTTATCGGTATTGACGAAGCACTTCCCTCTTGTCCTGCTTGTGTAATTAAGCAGTTTTTTCCTGCCGATCTCGGTAGTGCCGCGAAAGCCGCAGAACTGTTTCAGCAAGAAGCAATTCGTCTCGATGATTTGGGCAAACATCCCCAAATTCCGACTTTATTTGCCCATCTTGAACTAGATGGGTGGCAATATCTGATCCAAGAATTTATTGATGGACAGGATCTCCTAAAAGAACTGCAAGATCAGGGTGCTTTTAGCGAGGCAAAAATTCGGATGCTGTTGGCGGACTTACTGCCGATTCTGCAATTTATTCACGATCGCCATGTCATCCATCGCGATATTAAGCCTGAAAATATCATCCGTCGGCGATTGCCGAGCAATTCTGGCTCGATTGCGTCTGGTAGCCATGTGTTAGTGGACTTTGGTGCAGCAAAATATGTCTCAACCTCTGCATTGATGCAAACGGGAACGCGCATTGGTAGTGCTGTCTATATTGCACCAGAACAAATGCGTGGGAAAGCCATATTTGCCAGCGATCTCTATAGTCTGGGTGTGACTTGTATCCATTTGCTTACCAATGTTTCGCCATTCGATCTGATGGATATGGATGGTGCGTGGGTATGGCGTAATTTTTTAGGCAATAGTTCTATTAGTTTTGCTCTCGGTCAGATTCTCGATCGCCTGATCGTTGCGGCTCCGAGTCAGCGCTATCAGACTGCCCAAGCTGTCTTAAACGATCTTAAAAATTTGTCTTCGCCAAGCCATCAGGCTTATGTACCGCGATTTGCAAGGGCTGGAAATCAAAAGGAGATCGCCAAAACCAATATCACTCCAATTTCTAAACCACCGTCTCAACCAAGTCAGGCGATCGCGCCCGCATTATCACAATTTTCCTTTGAGACAGCAACGGTTACGATTAATCGGATTGGTATTGGTCAATTTTCCAAAGCACATCTGCAAATTAATACTAAACAAAAAATTGGGCGTTCCTATATCGAGACTTTGGGGAATTTTCAAGGCAAACCGATTGGATTGGAAATGGTATATATCCCCGCAGGTAAGTTCTTTATCGGTTCACCAACCAGCGAAACAGAACGTAGCGCCGAAGAGAGTCCTCGTCATGGGATTAATATTTCACCTTTCTTTATTTCGCGCTTCCCAATTACGCAAAGGCAATGGAAAGTATTGATGGATAATAATCCTGCGATCTTTATTGGGAATGGCGATCGCCCCGTCGAATCGGTGTCATGGGATGATGTACGAGGCTTTTGTCAGAAACTCATCGAGCGATCTGGCAAGCCCTATCGCTTACCGAGTGAGTCAGAATGGGAATATGCCTGTCGTGCGGGAACGCTAACTGCTTTTTGCTTTGGTGAAACGATCGCTGCGAATCTTGCCACCTATAATGGTTCTATGCCCTACAAATATGCTCCTCAAGGTGAGAGCAGTGCTTCGACAACTGAAGTCGGTAGTTTCCCCGCTAATGCCTTTGGGCTACATGATATGCATGGCAATGTGTGGGAATGGTGCGAAGATAATTGGCATGATGACTATGATTTGTTGCCCAAGGATGGCTCTGCATGGACTCAAGGCGGCGATCTTAGTTGTCGAGTAGTGCGTGGTGGCTCTTGGCGCGATCCTGCCCACTATTGCCGCTCGGCAAAACGTTCTAAAAATCCTACAAATCAAGGCGATCGCTGCACAGGCTTTCGGATTGCTGTCACTTTGGCAATGCCATAAAACACATTTCATCGTAGGGGCAATTCATGAATTGCCCCTACGATGAAATGTGGATTTCAAGTCGTTTTTGCGTAACCTCTATGTGTTTATGAGGTTCTGGAAGGAACCTGCGATAACGCTTGTTCTAATTGATTAAAATCAATGGGCTTGCCGATATAAGCATTTATCCCTGCGGCTAAATACCTTGCCTGTGCTTCTTCGGTCATACTCGCGGTGACGGCGATGATGTATGGGCGTGATTCTTCGTCCCACTCTTCTAAAATTATTTTTGTTACTTCCATTCCATTCATTTCAGGCATTTGGATATCTAACAAAATTACGTCATAGTGCTTCTCTTGAAGTTTTGTTAGCACTTCTACGCCATTGCTTGCCATGTCAGGCTCGTAGCCTAGGGTTTGGAGGAATTTTTGCATCATGACCTGATTAAATTCAAAGTCATCAGCGATCAGAATGCTGAGGGGAAGCGCTGCTGACAGCATGAGCTGATTTGAGATTGATGATTGAACTAGCAAACGAT
>CAIJEA010000631.1 GCA_903819605.1 uncultured cyanobacterium
AACCCCAATGGATGCGTTGCAAAGCGCCGCATCCATTGGGGTTTTGATTTGTTTTCAAAGATAAAACCAAAAGACCTGTGGCGATCGCCACAGGTCTTTTGGCTTTAATCATGCACAGCTAATTAACGCAAAAATCTAAACCGAGGTCGGAATTTTAGATTTAACGGGTGCAAAACTAGGCACAACAATCGATTTGTCTTGCTTAGTTAAGCGATCGTATAGCTCCATGGTGTTGGGATAGTTAGCCGCAGGGAAGGTCTCATAACGGTTGTAAGGCACAACATCTTCACCAAAGGCTTCGAGGAATTCACGGCTGTTGACCATATCGGTGACCATTGCCTTGATACCGCTAGTTGCCAAAATCACATTGTATTTACGGATTTCAGCTTGATCGAGAGGAGCACGTCCGAGGAAATGCTTTGTACCCAACTCAATCACCTTTGTATTGGGGAATGGCGTGTAGAATTCCTTGATATAAAGATCGGATGTACCAAGTGCCAAGATAAATTCCTTGACCGAGATCTCTTCGTTGAGAAGCTTGGAAGTGTATTGGCTGAACTGTGAGCTAGCAACATAGGCATCCATGTCACGCTCGAACACTTGACGGTAAGCAGCACGAACCAATGCGCCTGTTTCGACAGGATCGGTGGTGGTGAGCTTGAAGATCTTGCGTTGTTCGCGCTTCTTATCAACACCTTGGTTGATGCGATCGCGAATCGATACGGAAGAACGCTCTTCGGTGACTAGACCAAGTTCAATGAACTTAGGTGTAGGCTCAACAACAACCTTCGTACCCTTGTCTTCAGACAATGTGCCAGCACGGTTGCTACGGAGAGATACACCTGCGGGAGTGAGATAGCGCTCGTAAGGAACGGTATCTTCGCCGAAAGCTTGCTCATATTCCTTGGTATCAAGGATGGCATCAACTACTGCATAGAAGCCCTTCTTCGATGCAAGATCAAAGTAAGCATTCATCTCAGCACGACCATAGGTAGGACGACCTAATAGACGGCGATGGGTAAACTCGATCGCTTTACATACATAAAGCTTCGTCCAGTAGCGATCGCGGAAAGTTGGAGATTTAGCCAAGATCCGTACAAATTCACGTACTGAGATTTGACCATTTTCTAGCTTAATTTCCGCAACAGTTTGACGTTGACCAGAGTAAGGAATAAAGCCAATAATTTGCAAATAAATTGCGCGAATGACCGCTTGGGTAGAAGTCTCAGAGTTATTAGTACTTAAACCTTTAACATTAGAGACTCTAGCGCCCTTACCAATCTTGACACTATCGCGTTGGGTTTGATCGAGCTTGAACACCTTGGGACTCATCGGATCGATGGAACCAGTTGCGGATGGATTGCTCAGTTGGTTGGTGATACCAGCACCATTGCGGATCAAGATGCGACGAGTATCCTTGCCAAAAGGAGCAGGCGAGGCACTGGGGTTGCGGGTCTCTTTAGGGAAGATCGCACCAAAGGTGATTTCCAAAGGATCGTGACCAGAGCCATATACATGCTGGTCGGGCAATGGATGCTGATAGGACGCAAACAAGGTAATGAATTGAGGAACCTTGCGGAAGGGAGCAGAGTAGTTGAACAGGTCAAACTGTGCACCCCAGTTACGAGCGGTTTGCGCTTCTTGTCCGTATCCACGTTGATAAGGTACAGTTTCTTCGCCAAAGTAGTCGCTGTACTCTCTCGAGTTAACTAGCGCATTAATTAGGGCAGCTAAACCGCCTTTGGAGACGATCGCAAAGTAAGCAGCAACTTCTTCACGGCTTTCAGGGGAGCGTCCAAGGAAATGCTTGAAGGCTAACTCGACAGCACGGGAGTTGATGAAAGGTAAGAAAAATTGATCGCGGTATAGGGGAGACAAACCTAAGCGACGCACAAACTCACGCACCGAGATTTCACCATTTTTCACCTTAGAGTCAAGGTCAGAAATACCTTGGCTATAGGCACGCGCGATATCACGCTCGAAAATCTGACGGTAAGCTGCCTTAACTACTTCGTTTTTCTCGGCTCCAGTCATACCAGCTTTCATCACAAACTTCTGACGACGCTCAGCAGTGTTGAAGTAAATTTGAGGCAATGCCAAGCCTTGTAGGTCTGGGGAATTGCGCTGACGGACTTTAGGTGAAGGTGTCGCTGCTTTGAATTCAGCGATCGCGACATCCATATATTCTTTGATAATAGCGATCGCCGCAGGATCGTTGAGAAAATAACCTGCTGCGGCTTGCTTCATGGTTTGCAAAGCAACAATGGTGGCATCGGTCGAGCAGGCTGCTTCGATAATCTCACGCAAGCCACGCACGTTCTGAGCCAAAATATTTGGGTCACCAGCGACGATCGCATAGGTGGCGTAGCGCAAGAACCATGACAAGTCACGTAGGGACTTCTTCATGCGATCTGCGCCATAACGGGAAATATTGATGGGGCGGAAGCTAGCAGGAGGAGCATCAACAACGCCTGTAATACCGACATTGCTAAAGAAGCTCTTGATTGTTCCTAAAAAGCCACCTTCGCTGGCTTCGGTATAAGTGGTTGTACCAAGTTCCATGCCGACTCTGACATCAACCACACGACCTGCGCGATCAACTTCAAATTCTTCTGTATTCTTGGGTTTTTCCAAAAAAGCCATCGCCGAACCACCCGTAAAAATACGGCTAGCCGCCTTGGACACGATATTGTCTGAGTTTTTTGTCAAAATCTCCGCAATTTCGAGGCGCTTTAGTCCAGATCGAAAATATGTTGATAAATCATCTAATTCGCTACGAGTCGCAAAGCGATCTTGTTGCTCTATCTGGGAAATTGTGGAAGTTAAAGCGGTCTGGTATAGACGAGGGCGGGCATTTACTGCACCACTTGACGCTGTTACGCTCATGTGTCTGCCTTGTGATCTTTAAAGGGTATGTAAAAAGTCGAAATAATAACTACCCAGTATAGGGTTTTCCAACTTAAATATCTAACTCTATCTCACCAGAAAATGCTGCATTTACAGGTAATTCAAGCAAAAACTAACGATAAGTTTTGTAAAGTAGGCACTTATATAATATATAAGTCTAAACTCAAGAAACCAGATAGCCGATCTCACTGATGTTAACTATATGGTTGCACCTATTGCTAAGTCACTTACCCTAGAGGAGTTTCTGCGATTACCAGAAACAAAGCCTGCAAGTGAGTATATCGATCGTCAAATTATCCAAAAACCTATGCCTAAAGGACGACATAGCTGCTTGCGGTATGAACTTTGTAATGCAATAAATCAATCGACTGAACCCCAAAAAATTGCCTATGCCTTTCCAGAGCTAAGATGTACTTTTGCCGATCGCTCAATCGTTCCAGATATTGCAGTGTTCCAATGGCAAAATATTCTATTCCTAGAGGATGGAGAAGTTCCCGATCGGTTTAATCTTGCGCCAGATTGGATTATTGAGATTCTTTCACCAGATCACAATGCAAATAAAGTCATTGGCAAAATCTTGCTTAGCCTCCAACATGGTAGTCAATTAGGTTGGTTTCTCGATCCTAGCGATCGCAGTATTTTGACATTTCTCTCTAATCAACAGCCGATCTTGATGAAAAATAGCGATCGCCTGATCACCTTAGAGACAATTAACTTAGAGCTAACAGTTGAAAATGTGTTTAGTTGGCTAAAAATGGGTAGTTAGGCTCATTCGTTCACGAACACGAGAAAGTATCAGTAGCAATTCGTTTAGAATCTAAATGAGGCTAAATAAGGGAAAAAGTTGATGATTGCCACACCGCAAGCTAAACCTACTGAAGTCGTAATTTCATCATTTGAGCAGCCTAGACCGCTAGCCGAAAATCGTGTCTTGCTGCATAACGTTAGTTGGGAAACTTTTGAGCGGTTGCTAGATGATGTTGGCGATCGCCGTAAAACCTTATTCCATTACATTAACGGTAATTTAGAGATTATGTCGCCTCTCTCACTCCATGAAGGAAGTGGTCGTTTTTTCGATAAGCTACTAACTATTTTTGTTGATGAACTAGATATCGATATGCGTTGTTTAGGCTCGCTATTAATGAAAATTCCAGAACTAAAAATTGGTGGTGAGCCAGATTCCTGTTACTACATCAAAAATGAGTTGATTATTCGCGCTCAAGAGAATGTCATCGTTGGGCAAGATCCACCTCCAGATTTGGTTTTAGAAGTGGATATCACTAATCCCAGCGATCGCCGTTTACCGATCTATGCGCTTCTCGGTGTGCCTGAAGTCTGGCGTTATGATGGCTATAGTTTGGAGTTTTTAGGTTTAGAGAATGGTGAATATGTGGCAATAGAAAATAGTTTGTCGTTTCCGACTTTACCCGCAGCAATTATTGTGGAATATGTACAGAAGCGATTGCTCTTAGGCGAAAGTAAGACTTTAAAAGAGTTTCGTACATGGGTGAGAGCGAATTACTTACAGAAAGGGGAAGTTTAAATTTCTGAATTTGGTTGTTCGATGTTTGAAACAGCCCAAAAATCTTCTACACTTTACATATTTTGGATTTTTTTATTTTATGCTTCAAAGACTCTATGTTCATAATTTTAGATGCTTGGAGAATTTTGAACTTAGTCTCAAAGATACTCCCTCGTCGCTTTTAATTGGCAAAAATGGTGCAGGTAAATCGACTATTGCTTTCGCGTTAGAAGTATTACAAAGCATTGGTCGAGGCACTAATAGAGTTGGTCAGCTTATTGAAGCTAAGGACTTTAATCGCGGTAGATCTGATGTTCCAATTCGTTTTGAAATAGAAATATTGCTCAGAGATCAATTATACAAGTATGTCCTTGCTTTAGAGTTGCCAAACAACTCTAAAGCACTTCGCGTATTTGAAGAACAATTGCTTGTTGCAGGAAATCCAATTTATTCGCGTGAAGCATCCCAAGTCACGCTTTATGGCGATAATATCCAATATCGGACACCTCAGGGCTATCGGATTGCTACTCCATTCTCTAACCAATTCCCATTGACTAGTCAATTGATGCCTTTTCAAGTAGATTGGAATCTTGTCGCTCTTCCATTAATACAAGAACATTCAGAGACCGATCCGATCCGCATTTTCAAGAATTGGCTATCGCACATGATTATCTTAGCGCCGATTCCAAGTTTGATGACAGGAGAATCTAACGGTGAAACTTTGGAGCCAAAGAGAGATGGTTCTAATTTTGGTGAATGGTTCTCTGGATTACTTAGTCGCTATCCTGCTGCTTACACAACGGCTGATAGATATCTCCGAGAAGTCATGCCCGATATTGAAGATTTTCAAAATGAAAAGATTGGCAAAGATGCTAAAAATATGATTGTTCGGTTTGAAGCTAATAATGCAGAGTTGAGTCTTGATTTTAAAGACTTATCTGACGGGGAAAAATGCTTTTTTCTCTGTGCTGTTGTATTAGCTGCCAACAAATACTATAGTCCCTTTTGCTTCTGGGATGAGCCTGACAACTATCTTTCACCATCAGAAGTTGGACATTTCATTACAACTTTACGGCGCTCATTTAAAAATAGTGGTCAGATTTTAGTAACATCACACAATGAAGAAGCGATTCGCAAATTCTCCAACGAAAACACCTTTATCCTTGATCGCAAAAGCCATCTAGAACCAACATTGGTAAGGCTGCTTAGTGACATACATATCAATGGAGATCTTGTAGACACCTTAATTCGTGGCGACATAGAATTATGAGAAATAGAAATAATCAATATGTTCAACACATTCTGGTGCTACCCGAAGACCGTGCTAATGAGGAAATTGCTAACGGATTCAATAATATTCTCGATCTTTACTCCAGAGCGATTCAGATTGAGCGTCCATCTGGTGGATGGGGAAAAGTTGTAGATAATTTCACAAAGAATCATGTTTCTGAAATGCGAATATTTACAAAAAGGATGATAGTCTTGCTTATTGATTTTGATGATTATAATGACCCAAATAAATCGAACTATCAAGAGCGATTGAGTTATATCAAGAGTCAAATTCCAGACGATCTACAAGAAAGGGTATTTGTTCTTGGCTCAAGGAATTCCCCAGAAAAACTAAGGAGCAATATGAAAAGGAGCTTTGAAGACATTGGAGAATCTTTAGCAAAGGATTGTGCCGAAAAGACCTATGAAACATGGGGACATGATCTCCTCAAACATAACAAAGATGAG
>CAIJEA010000632.1 GCA_903819605.1 uncultured cyanobacterium
CGCACTACAGAAAGCTGGTTCTTTGTTTTACTGCGCGTCCCTAATCATTGCATTTTTAAGTAGTCTCAGTTATTTTATGTTTACTCCATCAATGTAACTAGGCATTCGCAATCATGAAAATTTTATGGAGATTAGCTATAACTAGTATTGTTTTCTTCGTTGGAACGACTAGTGCCAATGCAGCCGTTTTCACATTGTATAACGCTAACGGTTCGACACCTGCCTCTCAAGGTACTCTACAACCTGGTGCAATTAAAAGTTCTGGTCTACCAACAACAGTTAGTGAAACCCAAGTTACTGGAGGTGGAGTAACTTTAAATACTGCCGCCAATTCCGCAGAATATTCTGGATATAGTAATTACGATCCATTGTCCAGTAGTTATTTCAATACTGGCATTTTTAGTAGTTCAACACTCGATCAATCTACGGGATATTCAATTACTTTTACAGTTAGTCTCGACTCGGCAACTACCATTACATCCAGTTCTAATCCAAGAGCAGCCTTTAGCGTAATGGCTATAAGTGGTAATGGTAATAAGGGTATTGAAATCGGATTTAGGGCGGCAGAGATTTTTGCACAATCATCTAACTTTACTTCTGAAGCACAGACATCAGCTTTTACAACTACTTCCACAAATACTTACACGCTTACAGTTTTTAGTAACAACTATTCATTAACTAGTGGCGGCAATTCGATTATTGCGGGTTCTTTACAAAACTATATTTTCGATCCATTGACAAGCAGCCCTCCTTTAGGTACGTTCAACCCATACACTACAGATAGTTTTCTGTTTTTTGGTGATAATACGGGACAAGAATCAGGAACTTTTACGCTCGGTTCTGTGACTTTGAATACTACACCAGTACCATTTGAGTTCGCCCCGACCTATGGCTTGCTTGCTATAGGAACTGTTATGGCAGTTAAAAAATGGCATAAACAAGTCAAAGATAAGAGCAAATAGAATTGCAAATTCTGCTTAATGGTTTGATGGCGGAAAGTTACAGAAATTTGATACATTTGGCTTAGCTCACAAGGTAATTTTAGGTTAGGCATCTGAGGTTGCAGCCATGTCTCAAAATCCACTAATCGATCAAGCTAAGCAGGGCAATATAAATGCGATCGCTTCGCTAATGAACCGTTTGCTAAAGTCACAAGCAATGTTAGCAAACGTTGAGCGTGACGGCGATCGCCTAGAGATTTTAATCGAGTCAGACCTGCGATCGCTTGATGATGAAGTGCGGATACCCAATAGACAAGTATTAGTGGGAATGCTCAAAAAGTGGTTTATTACCCTTGAAGTTAAAACAGTTTCTAGTCTTAACATTTCTTGGCAGCAAACGGGCTTTGATGAGCCTGCATGGACGGAAGAAATTTTTTTGGTCGAGCCTAACGAGCAAGATATTAGTCAAAATAGCGGAATCATTGAGACTCAGAAACAACCTAAAATGCTTCCACTGCCAGTATTCCCCCCGCGATCGATGCATGGATCTAGTGATAAAAAGCCTACAACCTCTTCACCTGACTTAGATGAAATGTTTGGAGAAATAAATTCTCCTGCGTCTTTACCAAATATGCAGCAGATCTCCAATATAGAAAATCCTAAAGATTCTCAAGGCTCAGAGTTTCTGTTTCTTCCAGATATTCCTTCTATTCCTATTAAAGAAGAAATTTCTGACTCTCAGACTAAACCGAACTCTTCTCCTAACGCTTCAACTTGGCAGATTTTACTTAAAACCCCAAGTTTTGCCATTCAGTTTGTGCAATATTGTGTTGTCTGCGCGATCGTTATTTTGGCATTACGTGGAATTCATTCTATTTTTGGTGGTAGTAAAGCCCCCAAAGCAGCATCAATTGCAACTCATCTTATGTTGCAATAATTACTAACTGATGTTACGTGGAAGTCTGTAAAGCCCTCACCCCTAGCCCCTCTCCCGCAGGAGAGGGGAACAAGAAAATAATAAGGGTTTTGCTCCCCTTCTCCTGCGGGAGAAGGGGTTGGGGGATGAGGGTTCCACGTAACATCACTACTTACTATAAATTGTAAATAAACGATCAATTGAAGCTGTTGTAAAAGCCCTGCTTAGCATGGCTTTTACAAAAAATGTGGGTTTGGGTTTATCGAAATTTGCTGTAAAATTTCGTTAGCTATTAAAGAAGATTATTTTGAAAACTAACTTTCATGTCTGTGTCACCTTAGGTACTCGTCCAGAGGCGATTAAACTTGCACCTGTCATTCATTTATTAAGAAATAATCCTAAGTTTTATACCTCAGTTATTTTGACTGGACAACATCGTGAAATGGTGTCCCAAGTAATGCAATTGTTCGATCTCAAGGCAGATTATGACCTAGGGATCATGCAACCAAAGCAAACTCTCACCCAAATTACTTGTAATAGTTTGATTGGCTTGGAGACGTTATACAAAGAAATCCAGCCTGATATTGTGTTAGTACAGGGCGACACCACGACAGCATTTGCGGCGGCTCTAGCTGCTTTTTATCAGCAAATTCCTGTCGGTCATGTCGAAGCTGGACTTCGCACTGACAACCTATTTAATCCATTTCCTGAAGAAGCAAATCGCCGTTTAGTTTCGCAAATCGCTCAGCTTCATTTCGCGCCTACGCTTGCGTCCGTAGAAAATCTTCGAGACTCTGGCGTAAAAATGGGCCTTCATCATACGGGTAATACTGTAATTGATGCGTTGTTATATGTTTCGAGGCGATCGCCTAAATGTGAGATTACAGGTTTAGACTGGTCAGCCCATCGCGTTATCCTCGCAACTGTGCATCGTCGCGAAAATTGGGGTCAACCTCTGGAGCAAATTATCCAAGCTTGGTTACAGATTTTGACCGATTTTACCGATGTGGCTTTAGTACTACCCATGCATCTAAATCCTGTCGTAAGAGAGCCTTTAATTGCCAAGCTTGGCAATCATCCGCGTATTTTTTTGGTGGAACCACTTGATTACGAGCAATTGGTTGGTGCAATGCAAAGATGCTATCTGATCATGAGCGATTCAGGTGGAATACAAGAGGAAGCACCTAGTCTTGGTAAACCTGTTTTGGTTTTGCGCTCCACTACTGAACGACCTGAGGCGGTTGACGCAGGTACGAGCAAACTCGTTGGTACTGAGACAGATGACATCGTATCTGCTGCTGCTAAGTTGTTGAGCGATCGCGCCGCCTACGATCAAATGGCTAATGTCGCTAATCCCTTTGGTGATGGTCAATCTAGTCAGCGGATTCTCGATATAGTCCATAGTTTTTTAGCCAATTAAGTCCCTCGGCATAATTAAAAAACTATTTTGCCCGTGCAGCGGGCAAAATAGTTTTTTTGTTTTATATTGGCAATTCAAAAGAGAGAAGTGGGAATCAGCGCTACGTTCTCTTTTTGGGATCGTTATTGCTGCTGCTATAGAATAGTTACTAGACACAACTAATTTCAAAAAAGCTTTGCAAAGCTTTTTTGAAATTGTTTAGTTTTAACTAACGCGCTAAGCGCTAGATCATGAATCAAATTTCAAGACGAAAATTCCTTTCAACGGTTGGCATAGCGACAAGCTCAATATTGCTCAACAACTGTACATCAGCGCCTTTATCTAACGAACCCTTTCAGATTAATACTCGTGCGTCGATTTCCGATATTCCCGAAGTTCAATCTGTACGACTAGGAATCATTCCATCACTGGAAGTTGCCTCGCTTTTAGTGGCTAAAAACAAAAAATTTTTTGCTAAATATGGCATGACGGATGTTGAATTAGTTCCCTTTCAGTCTTGGCAAGAAGTTTGCGATCGCACAGAATTTGGTACAGAACTCGGTGCAAGTAATGATGGCATTGATGGTGGACATTTCTATAGTCCTTTACCTGAACTTCTCAACGAAGGTATCATCAATCGATATACCCGTAAAACAGCGATGTATGTACTGATGCGGTTGCATACCCATGGTGGCTATATTGTTGTGTCTAACAGGCTCAAACCCCTTGGTATACAGATTAAACGCGAAACTTTTTCAGCCTTTCAAGAAGTTGCCAAGTTATTTGGCAACTCGATCAACTGTGCGATCGCGGAGACAGGTAGTAATCACGATCTATGGCTGCGCTACTGGCTAGCGTCAATAAACATTATTCCTAAACAAAATATTAATATTTTGGTAATTCCATCCAATGAAATTGTCTCTCAAGTCCAACAAAAACAAGCTGATTTACTCTGTTTAGATAGCAGAACTACTCTTGAATTAATCGAAGCTAATCTGGTAGAACCTGCGATCTCTACTCAAGAAATTTGGCACAACTATCCTGGGGAAATTATGGCTATGCGTGCAGATTGGGTGGATAAATATCCTGTAGCTACCCAGTCTCTAGTCAAAGGCATTATAGAAGCTCAGATCTGGTGTGATAACCCTGAGAATGCTAAAGAATTGAATAATATCCTTGCTTTTAGCTTCACTGATAGTACCAATATTTTGTCTGAGCCGACAAAAGTATTTTCTCAACTTTTTAAAAATAATCCTAAGCGAAGAATTGGAACTATTACAAAAGCTCCTCTCTCAACTCCCACTAATTCCCCAATCAAATATTGGTCAAATGATGGTATATCAGTTTCCTATCCATACAAAAGTCACGATCTATGGTTCTTAACCGAATATCAGAGATGGGGGCTATTACCAGCTTCGTTCGAGTGTAAAGAAACGATTGATGCTGTGAATCGAGAAGATCTCTGGAAAAATGCAGCGAAAGCGATCGGCATTCCTGATACAAATATCCCAAGTTCACCTTCACGCGGCATCGAAACTTTTTTTGATGGTTCAATTTTCGATCCGAATAATCCTGAAAAATATTTGTCTAAAATGCTTAGCACTAACCCAAGAATTTAACCGCTGCTGAGAGTATTTCTTTGCAAAACCATCAGCAAATATCTATATTCAATCTTTATCGCGATCGCGTAGCGCAGAATACCGAAAAAGTTGCTCTTAGGTAACACAATCATTCGATATAAGCCAAAATTATGAATGCAAACTAAAGTAGTGCTATATAGGATAGGCAGGGCTTCATAAAGCACCGCTCATATTAACGTTGAGTTACCTCTCCTTTTAGCATTATTGTTTTCACTAAATTGGATAGATAGAGGCAAGATTAAAATTGTAGGCAAGTAAATGAAATTTGAGACACCCATCCAACAAGCTTGTTACGAAAAGATTCAGCCTTGGTTGAATGACTTATATGACAATGTATACTCCCCTCCCTATGATATGCCTGTATTTGTTCTGCCTCTTGGATCGGCAACAGCCACAGTTGAAGTCTTGCCTTGGGGAAATACTGAAGCCATAATTTCTACTTGGTCTTATGTGGTTACGGGGGCAGAAATAACTCAAGATTTAATGAGATTTTTACTTAAGCAAAATTCTGAACTTCAGTTTGGAGTATTTAGTATTGATGATGACGGTGATATTCGTTTTCACACAACCTTAGTTGGGTCAACCTGCGATCGCGACGAATTACAAACTTCGGTATCTTCAGTACTTCAGACTGCTGATAAGTATGACGATCATATCGTAGAATCTTGGGGCGGGGAAAGAGCCTTAGATCGAAGCTTATAGAGAAGGGAGCATTTGCCCCCTTCTCCTTTTTAAACGATTACGGTAAACTTTTAGAGGTTTTAATAAACGGTAAATTACTGTCGTGAATTTTCAAACAGAAGCGCAAAAGGACTGTTATCAAAAAGTAGCTGAATGGCTCCCCGAAATTTACGATCGCGTATCCAATCCTTTTGCTGATATTCCCACCTTTAGTTTACAGTTCGGCTCAGCAACTGTACTTGTTGAAGTTCGTCCTTTCAAGCAGATAGAAGCTGTTATTTATATTTGGTCATATGTAGTCACAGAAGTAGAAGTTAGTTCGGAGTTATTGAGATTTCTTCTCCTACAAAATGATGATTTTCGTTTCGGGGGCTTTAGTATGGCTGATGATGGAGATATTCGCTTTCATGTAACTTTGCTTGGTTCTTCATGTCAACAGAATGAATTTAAACTTGCCGTGACTGAAGTTCTAGAAAGTGCGGATCTCTATGATGATGAAATTGTTAAACGTTGGGGCGGTAGAAGAGCAGCAGATAATTTGTTTGATGATTTAAATTGACACTTTAACTAATGTTTTTACCTTTGCAACAACCAAAACGCGATCGCCACCCACAACATCTTGCCGAGGTTGTCGCTACTTCCACAACTGAGTTTCTCGCGCAGTGTCTTGAGCCTGAAAATTTAGACTTTCCATTAATGCCCGCTTTTGGTAGTTGGGTCAAGTCTCAGCAGGACGAAAATAGCGATATTGTCTCCTATGGTGTGGTCTATCACGCCACCACAGCCCCAATTGATTCAGTGCATCGTGCTGTTGCGTTAGGTCTTAGCCTGCAAGAGTTACGCGAACAACAACCGCAAATTTTTGCCATGCTCCGTTCCGAAATCAAAGTTGTACTGCTTGGTTTCAGTTCTGTTGGAAATATCTATCAACACTTGCCTTCCCAACCTCCCCAAATCCATCAAGCAGTTTATGCCTGTGAAGCAGAAGAAATCGAAAACTTTACTGAAGAGTTAAACTTCTTAAGAACCTTAGTCCAGATGACTAATGCTCCCGTTGATGAGATGATTGCGGCGGTGTTACGCAATGTCTATCAAGTGAGAAAATGCGATCGCAATTGGTTAGTCCAAGCAGGACGTAAGCTCAGTCTATTATTAAAGGATGACTACGATCGCCTTGGTGCAATTTTAGGACAAGTGCATCCATAAAGTTTTTGTGATTTGTCCTAGTACGGATGGTGACAGCCATAAAAAGCCGCAAATACGTTGAGAACGCTTTAGCTGTCTAGTGCCCATAATTTTGCCATAAAACCCATAATTGACTACATGATTTGTTTATAATTAAAAGCTTTGCATAGCAAAGCTTTTAATTATAAACAAATCATCTGGGATCTTACACAAGTCTAACTAGCTTCGCACTCAAGTCCCACATCCGCTCAGCCCTTGCATCATCGCGAGCTTGGGGAGAGACAGTTTGGACAAAAGGCTTCCCGTCTTTTTTCTGACGATTGCCCCAACTCCAATAAGCACCCGATTGTCTGTACTCAGGATCGGCAATGACCGCAGCGACTCTTTGACCTGATAGTTCTTGGGTTACATAGCCCTTAGTAATGTTCTTTTGGAACAATGGGAACAGTTTTTGGAAGAGTGGATAGTGATTGCGGAAGAGTGGAGTATCAGCGACACATCCTGGATAAAGAGAAGTAAATGTAATGCCCGTGGATTCATGGAAGCGTCGATGCAATTCTCTCATGGTCAAGATATTGCAAACTTTACTCTCTTTGTAGGCACGGACTGGTTCAAACCTTTTGCCATTCGCCATCGAGATCGGTGGTTTGAAGCCTTTTTCAAAGCCTTCGAGATTACCGAGATCGGGTTGGGGAGGAATCTTGCCGCCAAGTTCGTCGGGGTTATGGGTTACTGTTCCCAAAATCACCATGCGGCGATCGCCATAGGTTGATTTCTTCATGTCCTCTAGCAATAAGTTGCAGAGTAAGAAATGGCTGAGGTGATTGGTGGTCATGGTTAGCTCAAAGCCTTCTGGCGATCGCAAGGGTTCTTTAAGCAAAGGCATATAGATTGCGGCATTGCACAATAGGGCATCTAGGGATCTACCCGTAGCACGAAATTTAGCAACAAATTCACGCACGCTAACCAAGGAGCCAAGATCTACTTGGATAATTTCATATCTATCCTTAGGAATGCCTACAGATTCTGCGGCTTTGTGGGTTTTATCGATATTGCGACAAGCCATGACAATAAACCAGCCTTTATCGGCAAGAGCCTTAGCTGACCATAATCCTACGCCTGAAGAAGCGCCTGTGATAATTACTGTAGGTATCTGTGGATATGACATTTTTAAGAATAAATTTATAAACTTTGTTTAAAATTCTACAGCGATTTGGACTACTGTGAAACTCAAGAATTTTTGTCGAAAGTGCCACTTGCTAAAGCTTTGAGAATGCTATGGAGACCAATGCTTACGGATTATCAATTTTTTCAATATTATTGATCATGTTAAAATTTCTTAAATAATCCCAGATCGCCATGCGCGATCGCCTTTTCTCTAGAGGTATGCCCGTGTTAATCGCATCACCTTTACAACAAAAGCATGAGCCCATCGAAACTAGCATTACTCTCAAAGGAATTCGCTGGACTACTTACCAGTCTATCCTTGATGATGCGGGTGAGGATCGCCAGTGGCGCATTGCTTACGATCAGGGCAATCTAGAGATTCGTATGCCTAAATTTGAACATGAAGTTCCAAATCGTTTTTTGTCTAGCCTAATCGAAGCGATCGCTGATGAGTTGGAAGTTGAGGTTTTAAATGCAGGTTCGTTGCGACTTGATCGTGAGGACTTGGCTAAGGCGATCGAGCCAGATACTTGCTTCTATATTCAAAATGAGTCTGCGGTTCGTAATCTCTATTCAATTTCCTTGCCTGAAAATCCGCCGCCTGATTTGGCGATCGAGTCAGATTATACGAATTCTTCGATTAATAAACTGTCCTTATATGCTGCGTTAGGAGTATCTGAGCTATGGCGGATTCAAAAGAATGCGATCGTGGTTTATATTTTGCAGAATGGCAAATATGCTCTCTCTGAAACGAGTTTTATCTTTCCCTTATTCCCGATCGCTAAGTTTGCTTTTTTGCTAGAACAAAGTCAAACGCAAGGTCAACGGGCTGCTGTAAAAGCTTTTCGACAAATGGTTCGCGATCGAGTTTCAGTAAAGTAATATTAATGATCGCCAAAAAGTAGAGGTAATTCATAAATTACCTCTACTTTTTGGCATTAAACCGATCGCGTCATTTGCACCCGATAGCGTTCTTTTTTGGTGATCATAATGTCGCCAATTGTGACTCGTCCTTTGCCTCGAATAGCAATGAGATCGCCAGATTTGAGTTGATAGTTTGGCTGTGAGATCGTCTTCCAATTAACGCGCACATCTTCTCCGTTAA
>CAIJEA010000633.1 GCA_903819605.1 uncultured cyanobacterium
TCATTTATTGGGTTTTATGTCCTAAGCAAACCTTGCTTTGTTATAAAAGAATAAATCGATAACAGATTGAAAAATTAATGTTGTTTGGAACTTTATCAGGTAAAGAAGTAGGTGCAATTCATGAATTGCACCTACTTCTCTAATCGCAAAAATTTACACACTACGCAAGATCGCTAGTCAATCAAAAAGAATATACTTCGAGATTCAATTAGAACCCTCCCAGCAAATCCTTTAAAACCTAGACAAACACTAAATTTTCGTCTTAAAAGATACAAAATCTCTAGCTAGTGGAGTATACAGTATACCGTATACTCCACTAGCTAGAGATTGCTTTTTCTATAAGCGTTTTGAATTATTAGATGGCAGATATAAGGATACATAAACAATTTTAGATGAGGAATTCTAGATGGCGCACTCTGAAGCTCATATAGCAGGTGAAGGCGAAGGTAATACTCGTCCTCGTTCCAAGCTGCTTTACAACCTGAATGATATCCCCCCAATCAAAGAGGCGCTGTTTGTTGCTTTACAACATGTTTGTGCGATTTTTATTCCTATTGTCACACCAGGTTTATTGATTACAGGCGCATTGGGACTTGATTCAAACAAATCTTCTTACATTTTGGGAATGGCTCTATTTGTCTCAGGATTAGGAACATTTATTCAAGTAAACCGATTGGGACCAGTCGGCTCTGGGTTGTTGGCTGTTCAGGGTACTAGTTTTGCATTTGTAACGCCCATGCTTGCAATTGTAGCAACATCAATGCATGGATCATCTCCTAAAACTGCTGAACAAACCCTGTCATTAATCTTAGGACTATGCTTTGTTGGCTCTTTCATCCCAATCATTCTCAGCCGCTTTCTACATCTCACTCGGAAGATATTTACCCCGCTCGTAACGGGCACTGCTGTCACCTTGATTGGTCTATGTTTGATTAAGGTTGGCATGTTTTATATGGCGGGTGGAGGCAAAGCCAAGGCGATCGCGTCTAAACTACCAGATAGTCCTCAAGCATTTGGCAGTTTACAGAACTGGGCATTAGCGATGTCAGTCTTTGGGATAGTCGGAGTTTGTAGCGCAAGTTCTAACCGTTATTTGCGGATGGGTTCTGTAATTATTGGTTTATTGGTTGGTTTTATAGCCTCAGTTTGCTTGGGTATTGCTGACTTTAGTCAGATGTCAAAATTACCTTTAATTAATATCCCGATCCCCTTCCGATTTGGTATAGATTTCGACTTTGTTACTTTTATCGGTTTTGCCATAATTTATATCGCTCTTACATTAGAAGTTTTGGGTGATATCACCGCAACTTCAATGGTATCTGGTGAACCGATTGAAGGCAGAATTTTTATCCGAAGACTGAAAGGTGGAATCTTAGGAGACGGCGTAAACTCATTAATCGCCTCTATTCTCGGCTCATTCCCAATTGTGACTCCCGCTCAAAACAACGGCATTATCCAACTTACAGGCGTAGGAAGTCGGTATGTGGGATATTACATTGCTGGCATTTTGACATTTTTGGGTCTATTTCCCTTGGTTGGTGGTGTGTTACTTGCCATTCCCACCTCAGTATTTGGTGGAGCTGTGATGCTTATGTTTGGCACAGTAGCAGTTGCAGGATTTAATATTCTACGAGAAATCGAGATGGATAATCGATCATTTATTATCCTCGCAATATCACTTGCCTCTGGTTTAGGAGTGACATTTCTTCCCGAATCCCTTGAACATTTTCCTAGTGGCGTGCGAAGTGTTTTAGAGTCTGGTATTGCTACAGGTTCAATTTTTGCTTTAGTTTTAAATGCAGTTGTACCAAAGGCTGCAAAAAAATCAGAGCCTGTAGAAGTGGAAGAACTTAATGCAGAAGAAATCGCGATGGAAGCAGAATAGCTTAGTAGCGATCGCCCATCTAGTTAAATATCTTTATGCTCAAACAAAAAAGCAATCCTTTAAAAGGATTGCTTTTTTGTTAATTACGCTGTTCTATTCCATTTTGAATTGTCGTCACATTAGATGGAGGGCGCGTCCAATTAAAGTCACTAATTCGTATCAAAAATTCTCCCAAACCTTGATTAGGATTGTAGCGAATTACTACTGCATAGGTACGCCTTGCATATTCCAAAGAATAAACCGAATCATATAAATTTCCACTATCCAAACTCCAACTTTGCTGGATACCAAGACGGATTGGTCCATAGATTTGTTGGACAATCCCTGCCGTCAGCGATCGCGTATCAGCAACGCGATCGAACAAGAAAGGAGACTTGCCTCCACCCGAAAAAGCCTGAGTATAACTGACAACGAATCCAGTATAGTCCAGAAAATCCTTCGCAAAA
>CAIJEA010000634.1 GCA_903819605.1 uncultured cyanobacterium
GGCTGTCGCGACTTTAGTGAAGTCATTAATACCAAAAGAGAGTTGCTGTGCTTCGCACGGCAACTCTCTTTTGGTATTTAAAGTAGCTTTTGCCATAAATATATCTGTAACCAAATATTACGAAAATACTGTCTAGCAAGAAGAATTATTGAGAACTATCAAATCGCTTTGTTGGCTGCTGTAGGCTAGCGATTATTAAAAAATTTCCACCAGTCGGTATTTTTATAAAATGTATAATAAATCAGCTAAAGATCCTGTAGTTGCCGCAGTTACAGCAGGTTTGGGTGCAGGCGCAGTTGCTTGTTTTAGTGTCAGCCAAGGTCAAAATATTTTTGTAGCGATCGGTGTAACTATTTTCGCTACTACAGTTGCTTTGGTTCTTGACCGATTGTTCTTTAATTAAAATAAAAGCTTTAAAATAATCATTTGATATTTAAACCTCAAAAGGAGAGGTTGCGCTTAGCGCAACCTCTCCTTTTGAGGTTTAATATTTGAGAATATTGAATTTATATCTTTGGGATTAGGGAATTGAGTACTGAACTTAAAAAATTTGTTGTATGGGGCAGCTATTGCGAAAATGTACTAGAAAAGCGTGCCCCTTTTCGCCAAGCTCATCTAGATAATCTTAAAGCCTTATATGAAGCAGGTTCATTACTGACAATCGGTCCAACTCAAGATGTAACCAAGGTATTTACAGTGTATATTGCCCCAGATCTAGCATCGGCGAGGCAGTTGTTTGAGTCCGATCCTTACTGGCAAAACGGTATTTGGACAGACTACGAAATTCATGAATGGATTCAAGTCTATTAGTTTACTCTCTTCCCAGTGAACAATTAGGCTTGTGCGGCTTCGCCGCACAAGCCTAATTGTTCACTTTATAATTCCTATTTTTTGGGTGGGAAGAAGAATGCGATCGCTAAAAAATAAGAGGTCACTAAGTGACCTCTTATTTCTCTTCAGGTTCAGAATCTGAGATGGTAGGACTAGCAAAATGATTGAACAAGATTCTGGTTGTTCCTGCGATCGGTGGGGCGATGATTGCCCCAATTACCCCAAAAAGCTCTGCTCCAACAATAATTGATAGCAAAAGCTCAAAAGGGTCGAGGTTTAAATAGGGTGCAACCAGCCAAGGCTGGAGGATAAAAGCTTCGATTTGTTGCAAACTAAAGCAGATAAATATGGCGATCGCGCCTCTGTTAAAATCTACGCCCCATGCCGCAATAAAAATTGCAATTAGAGCGACTAAACCACCGATATAAGGTACTAAGTTGGCGATCGCTACCAATAATCCCAATGCCCCTGAGTAGGGAATCCCAAAAATTGAAAGCGTCAAATATGTACAAAAACCAAGCAAGGTCGAGGTGCTTACCCTACCAACTACGTATGCTCCTAGGCATCTAGTGATTGGTGGAATTAAAATTTCTACTTCTTGGCGAATTTTCTTAGAAAAAGGACGTAAGCACCTTCGCATTAAGCTGCTGGAATTGATTACCATGTATGCTGCAATCAACATACTTAAAATTCCTACGCCGATCGCATTGAAAAACTGCAACGTAAAAACGAAAGTCTGACTGGCAATGTCTTTACCTAAATTTTGAGCCTGATCGATTAATGGTTGCGTTTGTAAAATTCGATTCAGTTGTTCTTGACTGATATTAAACAGACCACCTTTAGGAAGTTGGATTTGCTCTAATAAACTAGGCAACTTAATAAAAAACTGACCAAGTTCCAGAATAATTTGGGGTGCTGGGGCGATCGCTAGCACTATAACTATAAATAAGAATAAGTAGAGTAATGCAACAGCCCATATCCGATTGAGACCCATTTCCCATTGCTTAAATTTGAGCCGAAAACTGGTGATTTTCTCGATTATTGGTGTGATTGCTCCAGCTAAAAACAAACTAGTTAGCAATAATTGCAAAGTTTGGCGCAGTCGAAAGGCAAGATAAATAGCGATCGCACCAATTAAAAAGCGTTTCAGATATTTGCTAAAGGTAGATTTGCCGTTTAACACAGTTATGATTCTATCTTTGAACTTAGACGCTGAGGAAAGGCTTTACAC
>CAIJEA010000635.1 GCA_903819605.1 uncultured cyanobacterium
AACCATACAGCAACGAATCCCCACAAACTAAATGGATTTTGAAATTAGGCGCATCCACCAGCCGCGTGATGTCACTTACCTTCATCGCCGCCAACAGCAAACGGAAACGGGCGATCGCGATCGCATAGGGATTGATATCCACACCATAAATGCAATGCTGAATCACATCACGAGTCGCCTCACGCAAGGGTTCAGGACTAGGCGCAGCTTCACCCGTCCGCACTTTAGCCAATTCCTTCCCAATCCGCCGTGCTGCTGCCAACAGAAAATGTCCAGACCCACAGGCAGGATCGCAAACTTTAATACTCAGAAGTGCTTTTTGTAAATCATCGGTATCCTTCATCCTTTCTGCAATCACAGGCTCCAAGGCACTCTTCACCAACTGCGCCACTAGCTCCGATGGCGTGTAATAAGCTCCTGTCGTTTTGCGATCGCTACCCGCCACTAACAAAAACTCATACTTACCCTGAAATAGACTCACCTGTGGATGAAAATCTAGCAGACTCTCGTAAACACTACCCAACTCTTCTACATCAAGCGCTGCATAATTAACACGGCGAAGTTGTGCCTTATCGGTCGGTGCATAGAGCGAAAGATTGCGAAAGGCGACCATGAGATCGTAATTATCTAAGGCACTGACATTTAGCTCTGGCAAAGTCGTTGAGCCGAACAGATCGCCATTTAGCGGCGATAGCCCCAATAACTCACCGCGCCAATTTTCATCAAAAAGGCAAAACGTCACCCGCAAACCTTGCCATAGGTCTTGAAATCCTTCGCGACGTGGGGTAATAGCTCTTTCTGCTAGGGCGCGTAAACGCTCAATGCTGTAATACTCCTCATAAATCCTTACCTTCTCAGGATCTTCCCCTGTTAGTAACAAATTACGCGATTCCGCCACCATCAAAAATAAAAGGCGATAGATCAGCAACAGGATTTGTCGATAAAAATCGCGATCGCTAATTTCCCTAGCCGCAAACTTATCCATCAATGCTTGATTTTTTGGATGTTGTAAGAAACCATTACCCAATTGAGCGATCGCTCTTTCAACACCATCCCGTAGGCGATCGCGTACCCTGCCGCCCTGCTGCAAAGTTTCTTGATGATAAAACTCCAACAGGCACTCATGGGCATCGTCTATTCCCTGCGGTAAACGCGATCGGTGAAACAATCGATAAAACAACCCAAATTCAGCAAAGTTTTCCCCTTCGAGAATTTGCTCTAAATCAAACTCAATATAAGTAAGCCTCGTCATCAAAGAAGAGTCACGCAACAACCGCCACTGCAAACCATTGGTAGTAATCCCCCATAGATGCTCAGTTCGATTGAGATATTCCTGCATCAACCCATGTGCTGACAGCCTCGGATTTCCACTCGGCGACTTCTGGTCAAGTCTTATTCTGCATCCAGTAATGTGAATCGGAGGTGTTTCCTTAGTAATTGCTTTAACAGCTATCCCATCCACATCTCCCGCCCGATGGGAAATAGCAAAAGTCTGTCCGTCAATAACTTCCGCCTCACCCCTAAAACTGGGCAAATAGCCCAAGTTATAAAGCAAAGGCACAACCCAAGCCTTGCGCGTTTCCGTAGTCCCTGACTCCGAGAAACTCGATTCTTCACGGGATTTTTTAAATCCAGCCCAAAACTTTTTTGCCTCACCCCACACCGTCGCAATCTCATCCGCCAACTTATCCGCCTTCGCAAAGCCAAAGTCTTCGGGCACTTGTCCCTTGATATTGCCTCCAACCAAATCGGCAAGAATGTCCCCCGCAATTAAGTTGCCTTCGATATGTAAACCAGTGCTGTTTTTGACGATTTGGGTAGTGGTCATGATGCAAAACTTAACTTAAAACTTAATGATTAACCGTTACGAAGCTTTAGCCCCTGAATCTGGGAATATAACAGGCTAAAGCATCGATCACTTTGGTTTCAAAACATATACACCGAGCAAATCCATTGGTAGCTGAGCCTTCACTTTGACCTGTCCCTCCTTCGTAATTGCTCTAACTCTACGGTGAGATTGCGCTAAATCCTGCGATCGCGACTTCGCAATTAATTCCAATTCCTCCTGCAAATCTTCCATACTTTCTAACAAGTCGCGCAGATCCGATCGCACTAATCCCAAACTTGGCGGATCGGCAACGGGTTCAGCAGTTTCGATTAACCGTAAAGCCTCACTTTGCTCTAGCCAAATCGGATTTGAAGTTGAGCCTGTAAAACCAACCACTAAACATTCTTCAGCTAATAGGCTCTTATCCTCTTTAAATCCTTGTTTTGGGCTATCAATCAAATGCCGCAAGCGCAATAGTAATAAAGTCGTGCGCTTAGTCACGGCATCTGTCACCGTAAAACCACACCGCGCTGCCACAGGATCGATTGTATTACTCAAGACATCCTCTAATAGATACCTCGCCAAGCTTTCGACTAGGGGATGATTGCGCCCAATAAACTCCACCCCATCAGGCGTAGGACTGACAAAGGAAAGATTTAGCTTTTGGCGATCGCCTAAGAATGCGGACAGACTTGGAGCAATCTGGGACGGAATATTGGGCAGCACATAGCAAGGATGTTTTTGGATCGTTTTGGGAATAAGTGAGGCATTCAAACGCCCACAAACCGATCGCACAAAGAGCTCAATTTCTGTAGCACTACCCAACACGCGATCGGACTCAATTAATTCCTGTTGCACATCTTCCGAAGTAATCGCCCTCTGAGCAAACCTTGTACGGCTAATTTTTTCCTCAGCTTGTTCCCAAATTCGATTCATTTCTGCATCTAGTAGCGCCAACTGTGAGCCAGCGTCAAAGATAGAAAGCTGGACTCCTGCCGATTCATATTCAAATAAAGAGTTAAAAATACGCTCGGTAATATTGGCATTGTCCATCGGTACAGGGACAGTAATGCCCAAGGATCGATGGATTTTTACAGCCTTGCGAATCAATACTTTCAAAACCACATCATCTATGGGGTTATCCTGTCCGCAGAGCAAGGCACATTTCACTTCAGCAGCTTTCTGTCCATAGCGATCGACCCTACCCTCACGCTGTTCTAGTCGGTTCGGATTCCAAGGTAAGTCATAGTGCAGCACTGCCGAGAAATGCTCTTGCAAATTTACGCCTTCACTCAAACAATCCGTTGCCACTAGCACCCGTTGAGGATAACTGGCAAGTTCATTTAAAAATATTTCCCGTTCATCTTCCGACTGTTCGCCCGTAATCGCCAACACCCGCAAGCGATCGCCTTTTTTATCAAGCTTTTGCTTTAACACATCGCCCAGATACTTCGCGACATACTGCGCCGTGGCAATATAGCGACACCAGATAATCGGATGATATCCTTCTTCCAAGAGCTTGATGATAGTAGCGATCGCCTGTTGCAGTTTGGCATCCTTAGCTCCATAAAGTTTTTCCGCAGCCACTACAAATGCTTTTAGCTTACGGCGATCGCTATCTCGATATTGTTGCTGTCCCTGCTCGATCGGCAATGTGGGCTGAGCATCCGCAGACTGTTCCTGTTCTGTCGGATCGTAAACATAGGATGCCATCAAGTCTTCATCGATCGCTTCTTCCTCTAAGCGCTCCGAAACCTCACGTTTTTCCACCTGTTTACTCAAGGTCGCCACCGCCGCCGCGGGTGAAGACATCACACATCGAATCAACGCTAACGCCGCCCAATAACGTCCCCGCTTTTGGGCATAGGACATATCATCGGTGACACCCTTAACCAAGCCTCGCGCAAAATCATAAACCTCATTAAATAATTCCCGATATTCTCGCGTCAGCTTGTAACTAAGCTCAGTAGATAATCTTTCAGGGAATGGGGTTTCACTCCCTAGCCATTGCTTCACATCAGCACGACGACGTTGAATAAAATGATTGGCTAATTTGATTCTCTCTTTCTCTGAGAGATGTTCTAAATTCATCGCCGCAAATTCTGGTTTAACCAAGCCCAAAATTGACAAAAAAGATTCTTCAATACCGCTATGGGGCGTTGCTGATAGCAGCATTAAATGTTGATCCTGCTTTGCTGCAATCTCATTAACTAACTGATGGCGCTGCTGTTGAGAAGCGCTTTGACCACTTGGACGCGAACAGGTATGCGCTTCATCAACAATGACCAGATCGGGACAATGGGCTAAAAAACTCGCTCGTCGTTTATCAGACTTGGCATAATCTAAACTAACGATGATGTGGGGATAGTAGCCAAATACATGATGATCTCCCGCAGGTAGCGATCGCTCTAATTTTCCCACTGTCCCCGAACGAATCACCACTGCCTCAATATGAAACTTCTCCCGTAATTCCCTTTGCCATTGATCGCATAGGTGCGGCGGACATAAAACAGCAATTCGTTTAATTTCATGGCGATCAAGCATTTCCCTTGCAATCAATCCCGCTTCAATCGTCTTGCCAATCCCCACATCATCAGCGATTAGTAGGCGTACTGTTTCTAATCGCAAAGCCATCAGCAAAGGAACCATCTGATAAGGACGTGGATAAACCGACAATCTCCCTAAACTCCGAAAAGGACCTGCCCCGTTCCGCAAACTCAACCGCGCTGCATCCATCAATAACAAAGCCGCTTGACGGTCTTTAATTGCTTCAGGTTGTGGTGCAGGAAATTCGGCTGACTCGATTACTTCTAATCCCAGTTTCTTAAAAACACCGCAAACCTCATCCTCATTCCCACTTAAAGGTCGTAGCCTAATCACGTCAGAATTATCTGAAGGTAAAACTACCCACTGGCGATCGCGACAAGTAACTACAGAACCGATGTTATAATTAGGCATAAGGAAGCGTTTAGTTGTTAACAATTTACTTTCGCCAAGTCTTTCGCATAGCGCGTCACCAAGCAAGGCATTAACGCAAAATCTTGGATGGCATCGTTGATGCCATCAACTGGGTGCGGTTTTTGGGATCTAGGTGAATTTGTCTGAAAGCGCCTATTTACCTAGGATACCATCGACACCTACTAGAATTGCTCAAGCCTTTTATTTTGACAGTCGGTAGGAGCAATAATGCCTCAAGCCCAACATATTTGACCTTAGAACAGTCCTTGCACTCCATTTCCAATTACGATCGGATCGGTAAGCTGCATTATGCATTGATACCCCTAGCTGATGCTTAATCTTCGTCATTTCTGCCGCAGTTAACGTTTTCCTCATCCATGCATTTTGAGGCTTCAGAGAGAGAACCCCAGAATTGTCTTGCATTGCAATCGGAAATGTTTGGGAAAGAGGCACGGGAATTATCAAAAATACTTCCTCCCAATTCACTGAGTGCTCAATTGGATTCTACCTCTAAAGTTTTTGCATCAATTTTGTACAAAACCTGCAACCAGTTGTGTATCTGGCTCGATAAACCATTTATTTATCGAGATCGGTTCTCCGTTAACATTACATTTACCTGACGGTACTGTTTTTATCCAGATCGGACATTGATAGTCTTTTCTGGTTTTATCCATCCGTTCTTCTTGTGTTAATTTACGAAACAGCAAAATATCGGCAACAACTTCTGTATTGGCAAATCGTTTG
>CAIJEA010000636.1 GCA_903819605.1 uncultured cyanobacterium
TCGTAGTGAAAAAGATGAGCCTGAAAAGATTATCTTGCAAGTCAAATCTGGCAAAGTTTCATCAAGAGATATCCGCGATCTGCAAGGCACAATGACCCGTGAAAGTGCAACCCTCGGCATCTTCATCACCCTGCAAAAGCCCACTAAAGATATGCTCAAGGAAGCCAAAGAAGCAGGAATTTATCAAAGTCAATTCATGAGTGCCCCTGTCGATAAAATCCGTATCGTCACCATCCAAGAAATTATCGAAGAACAAAAACGCCTCGATATTCTTCTTGCTTTAGAAGTTCTAAAATCGGCGGAGAAGCAAATGGAAGTCAAGCAAGGCGTGCTAGATTTGGATTAAATCACTAGCAGCAAGAGATTCATCATTTGCGTTCCACGTAACATCAGTAAATCTAATTTAAAGTGCAAGATATTTACAGGAAATTGTGGATCGGGGATTGAGGCGATCGCTTATTCACCATCTGCCAAAATCAAGGCGATCGCCTGATCGATAATGGTATTGCGATCGACCATTGCGGCTAATTGTGGCACTGTATAACAACCACCAAAAGCATCAGCCGCCGCACCTGACAGAGCCACTCGATAGGCATCACTTATTGCTTCCCTCAATTCCTCTATCGATAAATAATTACCACCAGCCTTGCGACGACGATTAGTTTTTTGAATTTCATATACCGCATTCTCAATGGAAGCATCCCACGAGCGTGTTGTTCTTCCTTCTGCTTGGCGTTTGATTAAATGTAACAAGAGGATCTTGGCAAAACTGGAGATTTTATTTAGCTTATCGTCTTTGCTCATTTCCGTCATTTCCTCAACCAACAGCAAAGCCTCATGGATATTGCCACCAAGTAAAAAGCTCTTAAGTTCTAATAACTCTTCCATCGCACACACCTCCTAGCTCAGTTCATCTCAATTGATAACACCTGTCACTGTTACATTATTTACACCATAAAGTTTGCTGATGTCTTCATTTTACATCAGCCATAGGAAAATGCTTTGAGGCTACAAATCGGCTAAGGCAAATTAGCTAGAGCGATCGCTACCGCACAAGCCTTTAGTTCTGGTTGCTTTGAGTCAGGATCAGCTTCAGGATGAGTGAGCGCATTTGCCTCTGCATTATCTGCCCAAAGAGTTCCCCAATGCATCGGTACAAATAATACACCTCGGGCGATCGCCTCAGTAACCAGTGCAGGGAATTGAGAAGAACCTCGCCGAGATTTAACTTCTATTACATCACCATTATTAATTCCAAATTTACTTGCATCCTTGGGATGGATCTCGATAAAGGGATTGGGATGCATTTGACGGATTTTATCGATGCGACCTGTACGGGTTTGCGTGTGCCAATGTCCATATAGTCTGCCAGTGGTGAGAATAAATGGATACTGCTCGTCAGGAATTTCAAACACCCCTTGGGAATGATAAGCGCCAAACCTTGCTTTGCGATCGCTAGTATGGAATTGAAGATCGGTGTAAAGCCGCTTATTACGAACTTGGTCTTGTTCTGTTGCGCGATCGGGATTTGGCCATTGGATTACGCCTAGATTAGCTAGTTTGGTGTGACTGATACCCGTTATATCGCAGGGGCGATCGCGAGTAATCTGTACAAACTCAGCATGAACATCTGCCGAAGATTGAAAGTTAAATTTATCAGCAAACCCAAGTCGGCGACCGACTTCTGCGAAAATTGCCCAATCATCGCGAGCTTCGCCAAGGGGTGGCTGAAAAGCTTGACAGAGAGTGATACAGCGTTCGGAATTAGTCATCGTGCCTGTCTTCTCACTCCATTGGGTAGCGGGGAGTAGAATATGGGCAAAGGCAGAGGTTTCGATTGGATAATAGGCATCTTGATAAACCGTAAAAGGCGATCGCCTCAAAGCTGCCTTAGTACGGACAAGATCGGGGAAACTAACGGCGGGATTTGTGGCGGCAATCCAAAGAAAATCCACTTCATCAGATTCTAATCCTCGCACCATATCCCATGCAGTACGACCGATGCGATCGGAAATTTGTCCAGTTGGTAAACCCCAAAAAGTTTCTAGCTCTGCGCGATGTTGTGGGTTGGCAACAAACCTATAGCCAGGGAGCAAATGTGCTAAACCACCTGCTTCACGTCCACCCATCGCATTGGGCTGTCCTGTTAATGAAAAAGGACCCGCACCTGCTTTGCCAATTTGGGCAGTTAATAGATGTAAATTAATGATGCATTGGACTTTTGCTGTACCTTGGGTGGATTGATTGACACCCATAGA
>CAIJEA010000637.1 GCA_903819605.1 uncultured cyanobacterium
AAAAGTATTTGTATCTCTATGTAGCCATGTTTGAGTGGTCATACAATCTACGTTGGATTGATTTTGACTTCCTGCGTCGGCTTCTTTTTCCTCTTTCCACCTATTTCCCTAGATGAGCGAAACACTAATGAACTTCGCCGCGTTTAGCTTCAGCATCAATAGGCTTAGCTAAATACACTAATAGCAACTGCCAGAAAATCGCCACGAATAGAGGCAACTTCTGCAAGGTTTTTACAAATTTTGGGCGATCGCTATCATTAATCGCCATCAGCTTGAAATTGTAATCAGCGCATTTCTCCAATCTGGGGAAAAAGTCGGGATGACTGGTATCAAGCACCGCAGGAAACGCACTGATAGCAGTGTGATTAGTATTGATCACCACTTGCTTGTTATATTCGCGAGCATCTAAACCAATAGATTTATAGAAATCAGCCCGTTCAAATACGGTAATTGTGTGCGTAGCAAATACTGTCAACAGGAAGAACTGCGCCCATAGTTTGGCTTTCCATGTACCCCATAGTGCTGGTTGCGATCGCAACAATACCTTAAAGAAATCGCCATGACGGTTCTCATCTTGACACCAGCTTTCAAAATACTGGAAGAGGGGATAGAACTTATTTTCAGGATGAGCTTGTAAATGGTAATGCACGAGAATATAGCGCCAGTAGCCAATTTTCTCGGATAGATAAACAGTATAAATCACCCATTCTGGTTTAAAGAAGGTATAGCTGCGTTTTTTGGTCATATTCACCAAGTCCAACGACAGATTAAAATCCTTCATCGCCTTATTCAAAAATCCTGCATGACGTGCTTCATCCCTTGCCATCAGGTTGAAGGCTTCGGCAAGAAGGGGACTGCGATCGCTGAGTTGACGTGACAGCTCTTTAAATAGCAGAAATCCAGAAAATTCTGAGGTACATGAGCGTTCCAGAAAATCAATAAAAGCAGCGCGAGTTTCTCCGTCAATATGCTCCCAAGATCTCTTAAACTCTTCATTACGTTTGTAGTGATAGCGGTTGTAATCGGTGCGAAGTTCTTCGACTACGGCTTCTAGTTCCGCCTGTTGCGATGAGATATCCATCGTTGCAACTGCATCATAGTCAGTGGTGTAGAACCTTGGAGTTAAGAGGGTTTCTTTAACAGGAACTTTGATACCTTCACGGAGGATTTCGGGTTCGGGTCTAGATTGAATTGAAACCATAGTAGTAATTAGTTATAGAGATTTTTATAAGGATTGAGATGTTCGATCCCCCTCAATCCCCCTTAAAAAGGGGGAAGAAGATAATTCGGGGGGATCTATTGATTTTGAAAAAACTGAATCATCTTTTTGTCTTCACCCTTGATATGGTGTGCTAACCATTCTGTGAGAAATTGAGTAATTTCTGTTGTGACCACTTCTGCATTGCGATCGCGCAACTTTACAAGTAACCGATCTACTTTGGACAGGAGGCAATCGTGGGCGTGCTTGTGGCGATCGTATTCGGGATAATCCACCGCTACCATCAAAACTTCTTCGGTTTGAAAATGCTCAATGGTGTGATTAGCGAGGCATTCTAGAAGCTCTTGGATTATATGAATATTTTTTTTGTTAACAACAGCATCATGGAGGGCATTAACAATCTCGAATAGCTGTTGATGTTGTTCATCGACCTGTGAGTTGCCAGTGTTGTATTCCTGTTGCCAACAAGCGATCGGCTTTGGCAAAGTGAGAGTCATAGGTTTTTAAAGAATATGTGAATCAGGTGAATATTGCGCGAAGCGCAATATTCACAAATTAGATTGATTTAGAGAACTTGTCAGATGTATTTTTAGTAAGATAGCTATCAAACACAGAGGCAATATTGCGAATTAGCAAGCGTCCCGCAGGAGTAACCTCAATGCGATCGCGGTCTATTTCAATCAACCCATCAGCCTCTAGTTGCCGCAATTGCAAGCGCTCTGGCGCAAAATATTTGCCGAAATCGCGATCGCAGGTTAAGTGATATTTTGCTTCAATCTCTTGCTGCGAGAGTTCAAATTGGCACATCAGTTCCATAATGATCGAACGGCGCAAAATATCATCGGCATTGAGGGTGACACCTCGCTCAATCGGCAAGTTGCCCGCATCGATCGCCTTGTAAAAGTCCTGTAAACCCTTATGATTTTGGGTATAGACATTTTGCAGCATACTGATTGAGGTCATGCCAAAGCCTAAGAGGTCAGATTCAGGCTTGGTGGTATATCCTTGGAAATTACGATGTAAATTACCTTCACGCTGTGCGATCGCCAATTCATCATTGGGTTTTGCGAAATGATCCATACCGATAAACACATAACCATGCTTGGTTAAGGTTGCAATCGTCATTTCCATAATTTGCAACTTCTCTTCTGGAGAAGGCAAAGTTGTGGGATCTATCTTCTTCTTTTGTAATGGCTTCAGCCAAGGCACATAGGCGAAGTTAAACACGGCAATGCGATCGGGATTAAGGGCGATCGTTTTGGCGAGGGTTTCGCGAAATGTCTCTAGGGTTTGGAAAGGCAACCCATATATGAGGTCAACGTTTACACCTTCAAATCCCACTTCACGCATCCATTCCATTCCCTGAAACAACATTTCTTCAGGTTGAATGCGATTAACGGCTTCTTGAACCTTGGGATTAAAATCCTGAATACCAAAACTAATGCGATTAAATCCAAGATTTCTTAAGCCTTGCAAATATTCTTTAGTCAGCGATCGCGGATTTACTTCGATGGAAATTTCCGCATCCGCAGCAAAGGTAAAATGCTCTTGTAGACAATGCCACAGGTGTTCCACTTGATCGAGGGAGAAATAATTGGGAGTGCCACCACCCCAGTGCATTTGTTGGACTAGGCGATCGCGATGCACAGTTGCCGCAACTTGAGCAATGTGTCGTATCAAATAACCCAAATAATGCTCAGCAATTTCCTTTCGATTGCTAATTACAGTGTTACAGCCGCAAAAATAGCAGGGTTCATCACAAAAAGGAATATGAGCATAGAGAGATAGCGGGGTTTGCTGCAAATTCCCCAAGGCGATCGCTCCTCGAAAATCCATCTCATCAAAATCTTCGCTTAGCTCTGTTGCAGGTGGATAACTGGTATAGCGCGGGACTGGTTGATTGTATTTATGTAATAAATTAATATCAAATTTAACTGCTTGCGATAATGTGCTCATCCATTCAATCCTTTAAATTTCTCCTTGTCGCTATGCTGGTACTGCTTGACCGTGATGATGAGTTGTGCTGCCGACTCGATCCTGCTTGGTAAGCAGCTCAAAAACATGGGGATCGATTACGGCTCTGACATCAGCTTCTAATTCATCCACCACATTCCGATTGAGTGTAAAGGCATAGTTCGCCTCTTCCACAATTCTCAAAATCGTGGCTTCATCAATAACCAGTGCATCTAGAGTGTGTCGATACTTCTCTTTAAAGTCTCTCTTTGCTTCAATGGTTGGCAGTTGATCAAATTCATAAAAAGTTGTACCGCGATCGCTTGGCAAATCTAAAGCAGAACGAATAATATGTTTCAAAGCCTGCCCACCCGACAGATCGCCCATGTAGCGCGTATAGGAGTGAGCGATGAGCAGAACTGGATCGGTGTTAGAGATTTCCAGAAGGCGATCGACATAAACCTGTCCAGCTTTTAAAGGAACAAGTTCCAAACGCCAATTATCACCAAAATAGAAAGCTAAATCTTGTTCTAAATT
Organism: uncultured cyanobacterium; assembly: GCA_903819605.1. Classification (GTDB taxonomy): domain Bacteria; phylum Cyanobacteriota; class Cyanobacteriia; order Pseudanabaenales; family Pseudanabaenaceae; genus Pseudanabaena. Next base: position 3,710 of record CAIJEA010000637.1, read on the forward strand.
TGACTGGCGATCGAGTTCAGGGAAATACATCTGTCCAACGATGGGATGTTCAGAATGACGTTTTAATTCTGCTTCGAGCGTACTGTAAACAAGATAAAGATTAGCCAATAATTTTCTAAAAGGAACAATCTCCACAATTCCCTTAAGAAAGCACTTCATAAATGCGGTATTTTCGGCGGCAGTATGAGACTTTTGTGTACCTTCGCGTAGACGGGTAGCTAAGTGACTAGTCATCGACATTTACTCAAGAAACTTAATCACTGCATCCTAGACCTTATACCTATATATAATGTCAAGCAAAGTTTTGTAACCAAAAAGGAAGAGTAGCAAAGCAGCCCCTCCTTTTCTCTTTTTAGACTATTAGTTGATATTTCACATGAGCTAATCGATAAAGAGGTCGCCAAACCAAGCGATTAGTTGTGACAACTAGTAATGACATAACGATGGTGGAAGCCAATAGAAGATGAAAATCACCAGCGTCAGAGGCTTTACTAATTAGCGAGCCTAGCCCAGTTGCCGTGTGGATTTCTCCTTGCAGCTTAATATATTCTCCAGCAATACTCGCATTCCAAGCACCACCAACTGCTGTAATAATCCCAGTAACTAGATAGGGAAAAATCCCAGGTAATATAAGGGTACGCCAACGTTGTAAAGTAGAAAGTTTATAAACCCGAGCTGCTTCAAAAAGTTCCGATGGAATTGCCTGCGCTCCCGCAATTACGTTAAATAGGATATACCACATACTACCCAAAGTCATCAGAATAACAGATCCAATATTCATCCCTCCACCAACTTGTAGTAAACCCAGCAACAGAATTGGGAATAAAGCAGTAGCAGGAACTGAAGCTGCAATTTGTACAACTGGTTGTAGAAACTGAGCTAGCTTTGGGCTACGACCAATAGTTACACCAATAGGAACAGTTATTAGCAAAGCGATAACGAGAACACACAATACACGAGTAGCAGTAAAAAGTGCTCCAATCAAGACTTGTTGCCAAATGTCCAATGATAAGCTACTGAGTTGCTTCCCAGCTTCTAAGGTTCCATCTAGAACAATAAAACCGACCGCTCCAATAAGTATCCAATTGAACCAGTTAAGCCATTTAGATGGTCTGTTTTCTTTGCGATGGGATCTTTCATACTTACTACTAAAGCTTCGATTAACGGATTCTGCCAATGGATTAAAAAAGCGATCGCCGACAATTCGCATCGTTGGCGATCGTCGAAGGAAGTCTAATACGCGAGATTCAGGAGCTTGAGTTGCCTCAATTGTCTCATATTTAAACTTTTCAGCCCAAGCAATTAAAGGTCTCCAAATAAAATAATCAATTATGGTAATGACAGCAATCAAGACGAGAATTCCACTTACAATCGATCCACTATCTCCCTTGTCTGCTGCTGCCTTTAGAAAAGCTCCCAAGCCGGGAAGTGTAAAGTTATGATCGGCGAGAGAAAAAGCTTCGCATTGCATTAGGAAGAACCAACCACCTGCAACCGACATGACGCTATTCCAAACTAAGCCAACCACTCCAGATGGCAATTCTAATGTCCAAAAACGCTGCCAAGAACTGAGACGATAGACCTTACTTGCTTCTATCAATTCTTGAGGTATGCTGACGAGGGATTGATAAAAGCTGAAGGTCATGTTCCAAGTCATACCTGTAAAAATTAGTAGAATCGAGGCTAACTCAATCCCTAACCTTTGTCCGGGGAACAATCCCACAAGGGCAAGCACAACCGCAGGTAAAAATGATAGTACGGGGATAGACTGAAGTATGTCTAATAGCGGAAGTAGAATCTTTTCCCATACCTTTGAGCGGTACGCAATGTAAGCATAGACAAGAGTAAACGACAGTGAAAGGAGATAGGCAGCAAGCATCCTCACAAGCGTTTGGACTGTATAAAAAGGTAATAAATTCAAAGACAAATCGACTACATATTCTTTATCGTAAGCTCCTGTAAATTTACTAGCGGTCTTAACAATGACAAATATTATAGAGATGATTGCTAAGGGTAGTAAAACATCTCCAATACTCCACTTAGAGCGGAATTCGGATTTAGGATCGATTGTTGGCTGGAACATAAGCAAAATAGACTAAAGAGACAAAGTGGATAGTGAAGATCGTATGGCTTTCGATTTGTCTGTAACCTACTACAAACATGCAATCATACCAATTTACTAGAGCGAGCTAACACTTCAGTGAACACAAAAACATACCTAGCAAGGTTTTTTAATTTCCAAAATGGCGTTACAGTTTTGGAAATTGGTATGGTTTACAAGAAAAGATTTTAAGTTCTTGTATTTGGAAAAGTTCTTGAAATCTCAAGAAAGCTCTAAAAATGCAAAGATTCAGGAACCTCAGACTCAGCGTTACTCTCTTCGATGAATATTTCACCTGCTGGTTCATCATAACTATATAGTTCCGCATAACGCCCCCAGTCCATAGCAGTTCTGAGTTGCCGCTGAGCTTCGTTGCTAGTAAAATGATTTTCCAGAAGATCGAGAACCAGTTCTTCAGAGATCCTATGATTGCGTTTTGCTTGCAAAAGTTGGCAAATTTGTTGAACTAAACGAATGTGTTTTTGTAGTCGATCGCGAATAATCGCTTTTCTCTCGTCAATGCTACTATTGATAAACTTTTCGCCAATTTGGGCAAGCTGAATATCACCTTCGGTAATCACCACTAGTTCCATTAATTTGCTAGCTTCCAAAATTGGTAATATGTCATCAACTTCAAGCAATAGCTCTTGAGCTAATCGATATAAATCTTTCTCTTGGCGACCTTCGAGGATCTCCAACAAACCTGCAACAGATCCGATTCTTACATGTGGCAATGACTGATATTTCGGTTGAGAAGGAACTGGGACTGAACTAGAAGTAGTAGAAGTTGTTGATTCTTCAGCCTCAACATCAGGCAAATCGGGATTGGTCAAAATTTTATAAATTTGATCGACCAAAGCTTGAAATTCAGGACTCTTGCGATCGCGATAGTGCGGCAAAGAGATCGACAAATCTGCCCGAATTCGTCCAGGATTGCGCCCCAGTACGATCACTCGATCAGCTAAGGTGACCGCCTCCTCGATCCCATGGGTCACAATCAAAATTGACTTAGTTGGAATACGCTTTTCTAACCACAGGTCAAGTAATTCAAAACGTAAGTTTTCAGCAGTAAGAACATCTAGGGCTGAGAATGGCTCATCCATACACAAAAGTTCTGGCTCAACAGCTAAGGCTCTGGCAAAACCAACTCGTTGACGCATTCCTCCTGACAATTCTTTGGGATACGCGTTTTCAAATCCATCTAAACCAATTACGTCAATAATGCGTAAAGCTTTTGGTACACGAGTATCTTTTGGCTCACCCTTTGCTTTTAATCCTAGTTCCACATTTTCCAAGACTGTGAGCCAAGGATAAAGTGCAAAATTTTGAAAGACGATCGCCACTCCCGGATTTAATCCCATTAGCTGTCGATTGTAATACAAAATTTTGCCACTAGAAGGTGGAATCAAACCTGCAATCATTCGCATTAGTGTAGACTTGCCAGAACCTGATGGTCCCAACAAAGCAATGATTTCTCCTACTTGCAACTGACAATTGATGTTTTCAATAATAGAAATCGTTTGCCCATTTGGTTGTAGGTAGGACTTGCCAATATTCTCTAAGGCAATAATGTTTGGTTTTGCTGCGTTTTGAACCATAATATTATCTGTGCAGGTATTCTAAGCTACATAGATAGGGAAGTTGTCACGACCCAATCCAATTCATTATCAGCTAAGAGTGCTCAGAAATTGCACTACATCAAAAAACAGAGATAAGAAACATCCCTTTTTATCTCTATTCTTTGATATTTACTGGTGTTACGTAGAAGTTTCTACAGCCCTCACCCCTAGCCCCTCTCCCGCAGGAGAGGGAAACAAGAAAATTACGGTTTTGCTCCCCTTCTCCTGCGGGAGAAGGGGTTGGGGGATGAGGGTTCCACGTAACATCAGATATTTATTAAACGCTTTAGATAATTCACTAGCTTTTAATGAAAAGTTGAGTTTTGCTTTTAACCGAACCATAATATTTTGGCGAAAAGTCTTTAATTGTAATACTTTCTACAAAAACATAGATTTTTACTTAGAAGCAAAGCGCTGTAGTTTAGTCTAAGGGGTAAAATAGGTGATGCTTTCATCGAAGCCTTTAGAGCATAATCTACTAAATTTCTAATCAATGTCCTACTCTCTTGTTCCCGTCCCTATAGGATCATTTCAAGTTAACGAGCTTATCTCTCGCCAAGATATTCCTATAACTAATTGTGATTCTCAAGATGTATTTGGGATGATTGCTGGGAAACCTTCCCAACCGAATCAGAAGTCAGTGGCATTCTCTTTAGTCGTGCCTACTTACAATGAGAGCAAAAACTTAGCGAAGTTAGTTGAAGTTCTCAGCCAGTTATTGAACGGTTATTTTGAAGGGAACTACGAATTAATTATTGTTGATGATGATAGTCCAGACCTGACATGGCAAGTGGGTTTAGAATTGATGCCTACTTATCCGCAGTTGCGAGTGATGCGTCGGCAAGGAGAGAAGGGACTTTCGACAGCGGTGATTCGTGGATGGCAGGCATCACAGGGAGAAATTTTAGGTGTGATTGATGGAGATTTACAACATCCTCCTGAAACGCTAATTAACATGTTGGACGCGATCGCAAATGGAGCCGACTTAGTTGTAGCTAGTCGCCATGTAGAGGGTGGTGGGGTGAGTGATTGGGGCTTTATTCGTCGTATTCTATCGCGAGGAGCGCAGATGCTTGGTTTAATTATTTTGCCAAATGTGATTGGGCGTGTCTCCGATCCGATGAGTGGGTATTTTATGGTTAAACGTAGCGCGATCGCCAACTATCCAATGAATCCATTGGGCTACAAAATATTAATTGAAGTATTAGGTCGGGGCAATATTAAGACCGTTGCTGAAGTTGGCTATGTGTTTCAGGAGCGACAGGAGGGAGAGAGCAAGGTAACTTGGCGACAATATGTGGATTATATTTTGCATTTATTGCGTCTGCGATCGCGGGGTAGGATTAGTAAAATACGTGAAAAATTGCATGTTCCTATCAAGCGATTTCTCAGTTTTGGTCTTGTTGGCTTGAGTGGTGTATTTGTGGATATGGTAATTCTATATTTGCTTAGTGATGCTTCTACACTTCATTTAGGATTAACGCGCAGTAAAATTATAGCTTCTGAAATCGCTGTAATTAATAACTTCTTATGGAATGATTTATGGACATTTCGAGATATTTCTAGTCAGCAAACTGGAGGACAAAAACGAGTCAAACGCTTTTTAAAGTTCAATTTGATTTGTCTATTTGGAATCGGGCTAAATTTGATTATTCTTAATCTTCTTTATAATTACCTCCATATCAATAAGTATATTGCTAACCTGATGGCGATCGCGATCGTCACAATTTGGAACTTCTGGTTTAATCTCAAACTTAGCTGGCGAGTTACCCAAACCAAATAATATAGAAAGTGGCGCTTTTTACCATTCTCTATATTATAGAACTTATACAAAAGAATGAAATGTAGGGGCAATTCATGAATTGCCCCTACGATTAAATGCGGTTTTCAAGTCGTTTTTGCCCCGTTCTCTATATTATTTTGATATTTATGATTACATTGCCAACTTGGATAACTTTGTCGCGCTTAGTTGCTGTTCCGATTATTTTTGGGCTATTTATTTGGCAAGATAGTGAATTGACGCGACTCATAGCTCTTAGCGTTTTTATTATTGCGGCAATTACTGATTGGTTAGACGGATATTTAGCAAGAAAACTTAATCAAATAACGGAACTTGGCAAATTTCTCGATCCACTTGTTGATAAGGTACTGACGATCGCCTTATTTCTGTTGTTTATTGAACTCAATCAAGTTCCCGCTTGGGCAGTATTTTTAATTATTACGCGCGAGCTATTAATTACGGCTTGGCGTGGTGCACCTAGCAGTTCCTCTAGCAACTCTAGTGAGGCAAGCACATCCCAAATTGTCGGAGCAAATTTTTGGGGAAAAGCTAAAACAGTGATGCAAATTGTGGCGATCGCAGCTTTATTAGTCAAAATCCCCTATGCGATCGCATTTTTCTGGATCGCAGTCGTACTCACGTTGATTTCTGGCATTCTCTACGTTGTGCCAACGTCAAAGAGCTAGTTATAATCCAATGTGATGTTTTGCCTATGGCAACATATCACATTGGATTATAATTAAATAAGTTGCGGTTGGAGTAAGGTTCTCATGGCGACATCAGACACAATGGGTAAAGCGTTTGGTAATCTATTGGGCGGCCGCTTTCGAGTTGTACAAACAATTTCTGATGATACCTATAGCCAAACTTACTTAGTTGAAGATACGATCGCATCGACAATGCCGCGATGGATCGCCAAGAGTTTCTGCTTGATTAACAAAACTAATTTGCAACTCGATTGGGCGCGATCGCTATTTCATAATGAAGTTCCAAAATTACAGCAACTCAGCGATCGCAGTTCAGACTTTCCCAAAATTACTACCTATTTTGAACAAGAAGAGGAATTTTATATCGTTGAAGAAGCGATTAATGGAACTCGCCTGAGTGATGAGATCGCTCAAGGCAAACTTTATAGTGAATCAGAAGTTATCCATTTTCTACAACAACTGCTTGCAAGCCTGCATATTGCCCATGTTGCCAATATGGTACATGGCGATATTAATCCTCGCAATTTAATCCATCGAAAAAATGTACGTGGTAGCGATCGCGTTAATAGTTCCAGCGATCGTCATTTTGTACTCACTAACTTCGCAGTTCTTAAGGGTATTTACGCCACGGCTGCTCAGAATGGAGTTATACTCGGTACGCCCAGTTATATGCCTTTCGAGCAAGCTCTTGGGCACTTTACACCTAGTTGTGATATCTATTCTCTCGGATTAACAGCAATTCAATTACTAACTGGCTTACATCCAAGTCAACTATTACGTCGTGCCGATCTCAATTTATTAGACTGGCAAATGGGTTCCGAAATTCGCCCAGAACTGGCGATTATTCTCAATCGCATGGTCAAACATCATCCTCAAGATCGTTATCAGACTGCTCAAGAAGTTCTCTTCGATCTCGATAATTTGCCAGTCGATGAGGATGCTAACAATTTTCAAATGCCAACTTTTTCTATGGGAGAAAATGCTAGCAAATGGGTGATCGCTTTAGTTTGTCTTGCGGGAGTTAGTTGGGGAGTGATGAACTTCCATCAGTATTTTCCAAAACTTGCCTTACCAACTTTTACTGCTAAACCTTCTCCTTCAATTCCTGCGACTCCGCAACCAGTCGTTTCTAGCTATAAGCTACGGCTAAATCTAACAGGACATACTGGTTGGGTAAGGGCTGTAGCTTTCTTCCCTAATGGATTTAGTTTTGCAAGTGGCGG
>CAIJEA010000638.1 GCA_903819605.1 uncultured cyanobacterium
TAGGCAAATGTTGCGATCGCGCAAACGTTTTTTGTCAGTTCTTTTTATCGTAACTTTTTCAACCACGCTACTTTTGCATAGCCTAATCCCTGCGTTACTAGGGAATGATCGGGCGATCGCGCAGATAAAACCTCAAATCAAACTACTAGTCCCACAGCTAAAACAACCTGTTATCCCGCCAACAATCAATCAAACCATAGACAAGCGTCAAGAGATTCGTGGTGTATGGTTGACTAGTAATGACTTTACGGTGTTTAGCGATCGTAAACAGCTTGGCGATGCTCTTCAGCAATTAAAGAAACTCAATTTCAACACGATCTATCCTGTTGTCTGGGACTCAGGCTATGTAATGTTTCCTAGTGACGTTGCCAAAGATGCAGGGATTCAGCCTTTTGTCTATCGTGGTAATCAGGGTCAAGATATTGTCGCCGACATTATTACTCAGGCACACCAAAATAATTTATTAGTGATGCCTTGGTTTGAATTTGGGTTCATGGCTCCTCCCAGTTCTGAGCTAGCCACTACCCATCCAGATTGGCTCACTCAAGAACGTGATGGATATAAAATATCAAGCTCAGAAGCAGGTGAAGTTGCATGGCTTAATCCTTTCCATCCTGAAGTTCAGAAATTTCTAACGGAATTAGTTCTGGAAGCTGTCTCTAATTACGATCTAGATGGTATTCAGTTTGACGATCACACCAGCCTTCCTAAGACCTTTGGCTACGATCGCTACACGCTCAATCTCTATCGTCAAGAAATGAAAGAAGAAGCTCCTGCTGATGTGAACGATCCTGATTGGGTGCGATGGAGAGCCAACAAGATCACTGCCTTCATGTCAAGACTAAGTAAAGCCGTGAAGCAAAGAAAGCCTAACGTAATTTTCTCGGTATCTCCAAACTATTACGATTTCGCCTATAGGCAGCAGTTGCAAGACTGGCTAAGCTGGGTACGACAAGGAATCGTTGATGAATTAATCGTGCAAGTATATCGTACTGACCTAGATGATTTTCGAGATCAAGTCAGTCGTCCTGAAATTGCTGAAGTGCAAAATAAAATCTCTACAGGTATCGGTATTCTCTCTGGACTACGTCATAGTAATGTACCAATGTCGAGAGTCTATTCCCAAGTTGTTACTGCCCAAGAGCGAGGTTTAGGCATCTCTTTCTTTCATTACAATAGTCTCTGGGGCTATGGACCAGAATCAGCTAGCGATCGCCAAAAAGATTTGCAATATCTATTTCGGAATCCTGCTCCAAGACTTGCGAATAGGAATTAGTAATGCACATTTCCAACGGGCATATATTCTTGGATGAGGTTGCGCTGACTGACCCGATCTCCTTCTACTAATAGGCGATCGCGTAAATCCTGATTAGAAAAATCTAGCGGCTGGGTCATAAGTTAAAGATATTTGCCTAAAATCAAAGCATCAGCAAACATCTAAAATATTAATGGTAAATCTCAAAATCAGCAAAGTTATATTAAAGTTGCGATTTAAATGCTTCCCATTACTTGATTCATCGATAGTGAAATGCTGGGGAAAATATCAGAGGTAATGAGATCAGCTTCTCTATACACCTTCTCAATATAACTTCCATTAACCAAAGTTAAAACCGAAAACGTTCCCACCAAAAAATCAACAATCCAATATTCGGGAATCCCAAATAGTGCATATTCATTACGTTTCTCGACAGTATCCACTGAGCGACAAGTTGGGCTGACAATCTCAATTACCAGCAAACATGGCTCATGCAAAATATCTGGCTGATTCCCTAAGCTTTTTGATTGAGCAATGGTCATTACCAAGACATCAGGACGGCGAGTTCTTTTTCCAGTAAATATTTCGGTGCTATTCACACGCACACAGTAGGGATACTTAGATTGGTTAATTTCTAATTGCAGATGAAACGAAAAAAACATCATTAAAACATTATGAAGGGCAGTTGCTGGACTCACTTCAACCAATTCTCCATCGTTAAATTCATAACGCCGATCGCTGCCGTCTTCATAGGTTAGATATTCCTCAAATGTCATTTTTTTCGCAGTGGTGACGGTCATAGCTTTCCATCCTTGCTCTTGAATTGTGAGTAAATCTATTGTATCTACACAAACTTAAACAATTGCTCAAATCAACAATTAAATATAAAACCCAAAAACCTGTGGCGCACGCTGCGTGTGCGCCACAGGTTTTTAATTATGTCTACTTAATGCAAATTTCCCACAGGCATATATTCTTGGATCAGGTTACGCTGACTAACCCGATCGCCTTCAGCTAATAGGCGATCGCCTGCCTCCTTGAGAGTTCTCATATCAAAGCTAGGTGGACGAAATTCGGGTAGAGACTCGGTGCTATTCACCAACCGTAACGACAAGCGCTCTAAACCAATTTCATAGACAAACTTCCTTACCTGCTCATCATAGAGACTCGATCTCAGTGAACCAAAGAAATCAATCGAGCGATCGGGATACATATCCACAAGTCTTTCAATTTCCCATTGGGGAATGTTATCGGGCGCAAAAATGCCGCTAACAATACCAATGCGATCGCTGCGATCGGGCATCCAGAAAAACTTCTCCATGCGACCATCCCGTACTAACGGCGCATATAAAGTCGAAAAATCATTCCCCGTCACAATAATCGGTACGCGCCTGATCGGATTGCTGTCATAGCTACCTGGCAACTGCACGTTGGTGGGATTATCAGCAATATTCATCAAAGTAGCATTGACTAACTGTGTATTGACCGTATATTGCGTGGTGCTATCAACCCGTCCCGCACCAGCATCCAAGTCATTAATTAAAAGAGCGCACATTTTGCCCCGCACCTTCACTAACTCGGCAGCCTCGCGATAGCGCATCCTAATCAATCGCGCAGGATCGCCAGCGTCAGGACTTTCCAACTCACCGCCAGACATTCTGATGGGATCAATACCTAGTTTCTGAAAAGCTAGTTCACATTGAAATGACTTACCTTCACCTTTGCCCCCATGAATACCCAAAATCAGTGGCACAGTCACATTGGGTAACTTCATGAAATTCTTAGCTAGATGTACAGCCAATTTATCCAAAAAGCGTGGTGAAATGTAATAAGACATACAGATTATTTTTGAGAACTATTAGCAATTTACCTTATCCTAAGTCGCTCTTTAGATCTCTTTTGGTAATATCTCAATGTTTATACAGTTCTGAAGCTCAGAGTTGCAATGGTTTTCTAGGCTTTGACCAAAAGTCTTGAATTGCTTGAATCACTCTAGGATGATTACGCAGAGCAGAGTGATTTAATCCATTTAAACAAACAAAATGAGCATGTTCGATCTTAGTGGACTCAACAGTGACCATTAGATCCCATCCGCCGATAATATGCCCCGCTACAACTAATGTCGGAATTGCAGCCGTAATCTTTTCGGCTAAGTATCGTCGATCTTTGCTAAGATGTTTAGCCATGCCAATCCTAAATCCCCAAGCACTCATAATTTTGGCAACATCTGCACCACCAATTGGAGAGCCTAAAAGGATTAAAGATTCAATACGATTCCACCATTCAGGATGGCGAGATAACACTTCTACCCAAATAACTCCACCGAGAGATGTAGCAATGATCCGCGCAGGTATATCTGGATAATCTTGAAATGTTTGCTCGGCAGATTTAGCTACTTTTTGAATAAGTGGGGCGATCGCAAAATGAGTTTCAATAGAAAACCTAAATCTATCTGGTATGAAAGATGGCAAAGACCCTAGATAAGGGGCAATGATTTTAGATTCTGGGGGAGCAACTTTTTTGGCTAAAGACTCCATAGCATAATTGCCGTCACTCATACCATGCTGGGAAAATACTATAAATTTAGGCTTATTACTATTTGTCATATACTAAATTTTCATGTCTAAGTTTGCGATTATCACCACATGAAAACAAATAAAAAAGCCCGCCTAGGCGGGCTTTTTTATTTACTTCTTATCCTTAGAGCTAGAAGGAACCTTAGGTGGCTCACGGAAGAAGATTGCAAAGAAGAACAAACCAATCAAACAAGCGAAAATAAAAGTATAAGTGAGAGCTTCCATCGAATTTTATGCCTCAACAGCGCGAGTAGTTTTGTCGCCAACTTTTTGGAATGCGCCCCATTCAACTTGCTCTTCGCTGAGTTCTGGGTCAACACCAGCAAACACATCGCGGAACAAAGTACGAGCACCATGCCAAATGTGACCAAAGAAGAAGAACAGAGCAAATACTGCATGTCCAAAGGTGAACCAACCACGAGGGCTAGTACGGAATACACCGTCAGAGTTATTCTTTTCTTGATCGAATTCAAAGATTTCGCCTAGCTGAGCTTGACGTGCATACTTCTTAACGGTTGGAGCATCGGCAAAAGACTTACCATTTAGCTCACCACCAGCAAAGGAGACAGTTACGCCAGTTTGCTCAACACTGTACTTCGATTCTGCACGACGGAAAGGAATGTCAGCACGAACAACACCATCTTGGTCTTGCAGAACTACAGGGAAAGTTTCAAAGAAGTTAGGGAGGCGACGAACGCTAAGTTCACGACCTTCAGCATCTTTGAAAATAGGATGCCCTTGCCAACCTTGAGCAATACCATCACCATTGTTCATTGGCCCTACACGGAACAAACCACCTTTAGCAGGGCTGTTACCAACGTAGTCATAGAAAGCTAATTTATCAGGGATCTTTGACCAAGCTTCTTCAGTACTCAAGCCAGCATTAATACCTGCTTGAACGCGACGAGAAATTTCTTGTTGGAAAGAGCTGCTGTCCCACTGATAGCGGGTAGGTCCAAACAATTCGATTGGAGTAGCTGCTGAGCCGTACCACATGGTTCCAGCAACCACAAAAGCGGCAAAAAATACAGCCGCAATGCTGCTAGATAGTACGGTTTCAATGTTACCCATACGGAGCGCTTTGTAAAGACGCTCAGGTGGACGAACGGTCAAGTGGAATAATCCTGCCACGATACCGACGATACCAGCCGCAATGTGGTGAGCAACAATACCACCAGCATTGAACGGGTTAAATCCATTAGGTCCCCATTCTGGAGCAACAGGGGCAACATGACCCGTTAAGCCATAGGCATCTGATACCCACATACCAGGTCCAAATAAACCTGTTTGGTGAAATGCTCCGAAGCCAAAGCAAAGTAGACCAGACAAAAATAGGTGAATACCGAACATTTTAGGTAAGTCCAATGCAGGCTCACCTGTACGAGGATCTCTAAAAAGTTCTAAATCCCAGTTTACCCAATGCCAAATCGCTGCAAGGAAAAGTAAACCAGAGAGTACGATGTGGGCTAGTGCCACACCTTCAAAAGACCAGAATCCAGGGTCGGCAACTTGTTCGCCAGTGATTGTCCAACCGCTCCAAGAATTGGTAATACCCAGACGAGCCATGAAAGGCATGACAAACATGCCTTGTCGCCATATGGGGTTGAGGACGGGGTCACTTGGGTCAAAAATTGCTAGCTCATAAAGTGCCATCGAGCCTGCCCACCCTGCTACGAGAGCAGTGTGCATCAGGTGCGTGGCAATCAGTCTTCCTGGATCGTTCAGGAGAACTGTATGCACTCGATACCAGGGTAATCCCATTGCAAATGTTCCTTAATCTATGTAGTGAGTAAGATCTTAACGATTCTTAATTTTAATTTATGATATTTGATTCTGAACTTAGAAGCTACTCAAAATATTGTGAGTAAGTACTTAGTTCAAAACCAGAAGATTAGTCTGGTTATTTTATTTGTATCAACATAATAAACTATTCCTTCCGATTGATGGCTCGATCGCAAGATTAAAATCTATAAAAGCAATTTTATAGGTGAGTATGGAGCTTGGTAGATTAAGGACGAGCAAAACCAAAGATAAAGGCAGCTCTTAGCGCTGCCTTTATCTTTGGTTTTGCTTTATTAATTGCTATAAATGCGGATTGGTAAGTGCGATCGCGATATTTCAATAACTAGATCAACCAACAGGCGATCGCTAATCAGGCGGGGCAGAAATAGCTCAGGATGAAGCGCTTTCCAGAAATATTCGACAAATTTTGTGATTTCATGGTCGCTCATCCCTGTTTTACCAGAAGCAATTAATTTATGTTCAGCTTCAAGCCTCCACTGCAAGCTGTAGTTGTAATTTTCAGGTAAGAGGACGATCAAGCTATCAAGATATTCCCAAAGAGGTAGATAGTTATAGAGATTAGCGTTGCATTCGAGGGCAAACTCGCGATCTTCGTCCGATAAGATTGGCGGCACAAAATTCCGAAATGCCGAGATTGGTAGAGGACGCATCCCCACAAACCAGCCTTCAAATAACACAATATCGGCGTTGTAGGAAATATCAGGTTCGGTGCGATCGCCTGCACCATTATGTAAGGACTTATCAAAACGAGGGATTGATATTGGTTGTAAGCTCTCTAGATGGCGATCTCGCAATTGCTGCAAAACTTGAATACCCAAATCAATATCATGGGTGCTAGGTGGTCCCCGCCAAATTAGAGCAGGACAGCGAGCGCGAAGCTTTTGGCGATCGGCATAGGTTTTATATAGATCATCAAGGGAAATACTTAAGAAGGTTTTGCCTAGATGACGCAACACGATATTTAAGACAATACCTAATGTCGTTTTGCCAGTGCCTTGTCCGCCAATTAATCCTTGAATTAGAGTGCGACCAATTTGTTGCTGCTGATGGACTAGTCTTTGGGCAAGGGGTATCCAATAGTGCCAGAGCATAGGCAATATTAAGTGCGGCTGCTCAATCTGAATACTAGAAATAGCCAGACTTTGACAGATGTCTGGGTAGATTGACTGCATTAGCTGCGATCGCAGTTTTATAATTTCGTCAACATTATCTAGGTTTAGATCGTCTCGATTTTTTAGCCTAAATAACTTAAGAAAATCAGCTTTTTTTAATAAATCTTGCTTTAACTGATCGCGATCGGATATGGATAAATGCTCATTTTGGACAATTAGTTCAAGAATTCTTATAGGTGTTTTTTCGATCATTTCCTTACCTAATAAGGAGTCTGCATGATTTACGAATGATTTCGGCTATACAGATTACAAATTTACAAAAATTAAGCTATTAATTAACAATTATTTAACATAGAATAGGCATGTGAGTAATTATACGTAAGCTCCTCCACAAAAACTACTTATAGTTACTTGCATTCACACTAGTTAGTCCATTACTAAACAGAAAAAAATTACAACTATGAACTTGAAAGCTCTTTTGATCGTTGCAAGCCTTGGCTTATCTGCTGGTCTAGTTTCTTGTGCTTCTGAAACTCCAGCACCTCCTGCTGCTACTCCTGCTGCTACTACTCCTGCTGCTAAGCCTGATGCAATGGCTAAGCCTGATGTCGCCAAGGATAAGGCTGATATCGCTAAGGATAAGGCTGATATCGCTAAGGATAAGGCTGATATCAAGGATAAAATTAAAGATATCAAATCTGATACCACCAAGCCTAGTGATGCGATGAAGCCTGCTGATACCACCAAGCCTGGTGATGCGATGAAGCCTGCTGATACCACCAAGCCTGGCGATGCGATGAAGCCTGCTGATACCACCAAGCCTGGTGATGCGATGAAGCCTGCTGATACCACCAAGCCTGCTCAGTAGATTGCAAAATCATTAATTGGCTTAAAGACCTAATGTTTCATGGATATCTTAGAAATAAGACCTAAATACTAGTCTTAAGTTGGGACATAGCTAAAAGCTACTTTTCCTAATACTTTTGAAAGAAGGGGTGTTACTTAGTAATGCCCCTTCTTTTTTATAGATGCTCAGTTAAAATACAAGCAAAAGTTCATCAAAATAGCTATGAGATTGCCTGTTATACCAAAGCAAGCTTTACCTACAAAAATCTTTCACTGGGTAAGTTTAATTAGTTTGTTTCTGATGATGACTAGTGGTTTACAAATTTACAACGCTAACCCAGTGTTTGGAGGACGCTCGGGTATTCACATTCCACCAATTTTTGGACTAGGGGGATGGTTGGCTGGTGGTAGACATTGGCACTTTGCGATGATGTGGATATTTGTGCTGAATTTATTGTGGTACGGCTTTTATGTTGTAACGACTCGAAGATGGCGACATCGTTATGCTAGTAGCAAAGATGTTAAAGCCTTACTTGTTAGTCAGAATGTCAAGCGCAAAAACTATGCTTGGCATCGCTTAGTCTACACATTGCTGGTTCCAATTTTGTTGTTATCGATATTTACAGGTGTTGGGATGTATAAACCAGCGCAGTTTTATTGGATTGTCGATAGTTTTGGCGGCTGGGATGCTTTGAGAATAACTCACTTTATGGCAGTACCAGTCACGCTAATACTGGGTGGTATTCATTCACAATTGGGGCGTAAAGTCGGTGGCGATCGCCTACTTGATTCAATGTTTTGGACGGATAGCTAAAGCTATATTTAACTAATGTCACAAGAACCTAATCAAAACCCATCGGACGTAGAACTAGAGACTGACGATACCGATCTTGTACCACGTCGCCGCTTTTTGACTTTAGCTGGTGCAGGTTTACTGACCATTGGCTTTGGTAGTCTTGCCGAAGGTCTAGTAGGCAACTTATCAGAACCATTCAATCAGCAAATCGAGTCATTGATTTTTCAGCCTCATCAATTAGTGCCAGAGTTTTCAGTTAATGAGATCGAGCCAGATAAGCTAATTGTCAATACCTTTCGATTTACACCAGCAATTAGTCCAGTTACCTATCGCCTCACCATTGATGGAGAAGTCAATAATCCCCTTAGTCTAAGTATGCTTGATTTACAAAAGTTGCCATTGACTAGCATGGTAATTCGTCATGTATGTGTTGAGGGATGGGCGGCGATCGTGCAGTGGGGAGGTGTGCGACTACGAGATTTGTTGGCGATCGCAAAGCCATCTTCTCAAGCTAAGTACGTATATTTTTATTCGGCGGATGGTTATTACGAAAGCTGGGACATAGACTCAGCTATGCATCCCCAAACTTTGATGGCATATCAAAAAAATGGTCAGCCTTTAGAACCATCCTACGGTGCTCCTTTGCGTCTTGCCTCACCTGTCAAACTTGGCTATAAGCTTAGTAAGTGGGTAACTAGAATTCAGGTTACAAGTGAGCTAGCGGAGAAACGTGGCTATTGGGAGGATTTGGGCTACGAATGGTATGCAGGAATATAGATATTAACCCAAATAAATAAAGGCGGCGCTTCGCACCGCCTTTATTTATTTGGGTTAATACTAACTATGCCCCTCAATGAATTATTAACTTTTGTTGCAGGATTTGTGTTATATTCAGCTCTAGTTCAAAAAATTACAACGATTAGATATACAGCAGTAGTCATTTATGTTGGTGCAAAAACAAAACCCAGAAGAGAGTTGCGGCGCTTTGCGCCGCAA
>CAIJEA010000639.1 GCA_903819605.1 uncultured cyanobacterium
GGCTTCGCCGCGCACGCCTAATTGTTCACTGGGAAGGGAGTAAACATCATCGCGATCGCGCTTTCTGTATCTTCTAAAACCGCAGGAATCAGGACATCCTTCACTTCCACCGAAATCATATTAATGCCCCACGGCTCTATTCAAAAGTTAATCACCGTTGCCACAGGATATGTTTGTCTTCCAGTGGAATAGCCACACCGTCATAGTGCGGTATGATTCGGGCTGTATAGTCTGTGGTTGGGCGTGTTGTCGGCACTTGTGCGCTAAAGCTGTAACCGTTTACCTCGTCCAATGGCTGACCGCGTATCATTTCCAGCCGAGCCCTGTCGCCGCCGTTCACTCCATTAGCATATAGTTCTAATACGCGACAGTTTTCAAGGGAGACTGCGAATACAGTTGCTGAAACCAAGCTGGTGTATTTGCCTCCTCATATCTGGTTTGCAACAGATCATCAACATTCTTACGGAAGGCTGGATTGGCTAGAGCTTGATGGAGTTTGTCCCTTGAGACAGTCTGTAAGACCACCCAAGGGTTTTGAGTCAACTCCCAAAGCTCAGGATCGAGATAGCACCACACTTCATCCGTAGCATGATTCCACGACCAACGCAGATCTAAAGCTAGTTCGGCAAGAGAATCGAACCCCTCGACAACTGCCGATGAAAAATGGTTGTTCAATGGACTGAAAGGCGTTTGTTGGGTCATACTCCCGATCCTTCCATTGCAGCTTTGTATTCGCCCTGACGAGCCGCCCAATTGCACTTCGCTCGATGTAAGAGAGCCTGTTGAGCCTCTGATACATTCGCCTCTTTGCCTTGCCAAATATCTAGCGCTGGTTGCTGGATAGCACGGGCGAAGGAAAAGGTCAAAGCCCAAGGCGATCGCGATTTGAATCTTAGATTCATGGCATTCAAACGGGCTGAGGCTAGCTCGGAGGATTGACCGCCTGACAAGAATGCAATTCCCGACACAGCAGCAGGGACATTTCGCAAGAGACAGTTCACCGTGTCATTGGCTACCTCATCCACCGAAGCTTGTGCAGAACAGGTCAATCCCGAAAGCACCATGCTGGGCTTCAGAATTATTCCTTCCAACATCACCCGTTGTGTATAAAGGTTGTTAAAAACTGTATGTAAGACTTCTTCAGTTACTTTGTAACATCGTTCTATAGTATGCTCGCTATCCATTAGTACTTCAGGTTCAACAATGGGAACTAGTCCAACTTCTTGGCACAAAGCAGCATAGCGAGCCAATGCTTGCGAGTTGGCTTCGATACAACCTCGGCTGGGAAAGCGATCGCCTATACTAATCACCGCGCGCCACTTGGCAAAACGAGCACCCATTTGAAAATATTCCTTGAGGCGATCGCGCAAGCCATCCAGTCCTTCGGTAATTTTTTCTCCAGAATGACCCGCCATATCCTTAGCACCAATGTCAACTTTGATGCCGATCAAAATTCCTGCATTAGAGAGAACTTTAATAAAGGGAGTCCCATCTTTTTTGTGTTGGCGGATCGTTTCATCGTAAAGGATCGCGCCACTAATGTATTCACCAAGACTGGGCGTGGTGATAATCAATTCTCGATAGGCGCGTCGGGCTTCTTCAGTCTGGGGAATGCTTAACTTTGCGAATCGTTTGTTACAGGTGGGATTGCTTTCATCCATTGCTAGCAGACCCTTGTTATCAGCAACAAGCATCTTCGTAGTTTCTATCAGCTTTTGGATATTCATTTCGGGTTGCTCTAATGTTGGTTCTCGTTGACAATCTGGCGCATTTTTTTGACGGCGGCTTTCAGGTTGGGAGCACCGAATAAGCTTGTACCTGCCACAAATGTATCTGCTCCAGAGCGGGCGCATTCGGCGGCGGTTTGGTCATTGATGCCGCCATCTACGCTGATGCGGTAAGACAAGTTATTTTCGAGCTGCCACGCTTGAGACTGCTGGATTTTTGGTAGGCATTTTTGGATAAACTCTTGTCCGCCAAATCCGGGATTAACAGTCATCACGAGCAGCAGATCAATTTGTTCGAGAAACGGCTGCACGGTAGCGATCGCAGTCGGTGGATTGATTGCGAGTCCGACTTTTTTGCCGAGGGATTTTATTTTGTGGATCAGGGATGAGACTTGTTCGCCAAGTTCAACGTGAACGATAATTTCATCCGCGCCAGCTTTCGCAAAGGGTTCAAGCAGGATTTCTGGCTGGGAGCACATGAGATGAACATCGAAGAAAA
>CAIJEA010000640.1 GCA_903819605.1 uncultured cyanobacterium
TAATTGATCTTGAGCGGCATATTGCCTTGCCAAAAGAAAATATAATCGACTAATTTGTCCGCGTATTTCCGCAATATCAGGAGATAAATCGACGGTTTGCGGCGCATCGGAGTTACCAGATCGACTTAATGAATTAATTAGATCTAAAATTATAAGAGGATTAAATCCGTTCCCAGAGTTCGATGGACGATCGGGATTTTGTGATGGGGGAACATATCTTTGCGATCGCACTGGTTGGACGGCAGTCAGTGAAAGGATGACAAATGAGAAAGAAAGAAACCATAAATGAGATAGCCGCATATGATTTTCTCCTGAATTTTGCTTATTCTATTTTAAAGCAATCGCTTTTTTAGATGTAATAAATTGCAATGCTCCAAAAAGCCAAAAAGCATTGCTTTGCAATGCTTTTTGGCTTTTTGGGGGTTGTGTTTATAGCGAAGATCGTTATAAAACTTATGTAAGAGTCATTTTGATTCCGCCAGCAGGAGCAAGAGTTACGCCTCTACGCTGAGGTTTAACAGGGTGGCGATCGCGTAACTCTAAATTGTAATTAGACAGAATAGTTGCTAAAACAATCTTCATCTCAAATTGGGCTAAAGCTTCCCCAACACATCGCCTCACACCACCGCCAAATGGCATAAACTCATAGGGTGAAAATTGACGCTCTAGAAAGCGCTCAGGTTTAAATTGTTCAGCATCAGGATATAAGTCTTCGCGATGATGGAGTAGATAGATACAACCTGACATGATTGTATTTGGTTCCAATTTATATCCCAAAAGTTCCGTAGGTTCTACTACGACTCGCGGGAAGGTCAACATCGCGACAGGATGAATTCGCAAAGTTTCATTACAAACTGCTGTCAGATATGGCAATTTAAAAATACTCATCCAATCTGTAGGAACGCTCAAACCCTTTAACTCTTGCAATAGCTTTTCTTTGACCGATGGCTGCCGATAAATCCAATATAAAGCCCATGACATGGCAGTTGCCGTAGTCTCATGCCCCGCAAATAACAAGGCTAGCAGTTCGTCTCGTAATTCTCCATCGGTCATTCCTTTCCCTTCTTCATCACTCGCAGATAGCAGCATTGATAGAATATCTGTACGCTCTAGATCTTTATTGGCACGACGTTCAGCTATTTCTAAATAGATTAATTTGTCAATTTGCTCTCTTTGACGTACAAAACTTCCCCAAGGACTCCAAGCGCCTAAATCTTTTTGTAGAGATGGAAAGAATAAAAGTCCAGAAGTTAACGGTGAAGTAAACAGTTCTGTCATCTTAGTCATGAGCTTTTTTAGTTGCTGACTGCGATCGCCAGTATATAAACCAAATACTGCTTGCAAGATAATTTGTAGAGAAATATCCTGCATGGCTTCACGCGCTAAAAATGTTTGATTTGATGTTTGATTTACTATCAAGCGATCGAATACTTTTGTCGTTAGGTCATAAACTAGCTGCCCATAGTTTTGCATTCTTGAGCCGTGAAATGCTGGCATGACTAGCTGTCTTCGTTTTTTGTGGCGATCTCCTTCCAACATAATTACGGAGGAATTGCCTAATATTGGGCTTAAGATACCGTTCAATTCCCCTGGAGCACTAAATTGTTTGCGATCGTTAGTCAAAAGCTGTTGGATCGCTTGAGGTTCATTTATAAAAACAATGGAATTACCAAAGCCAATAATCTTAGCGGTAAAAATATCTGGATATTGTTGTACCGCTTTTTCCATGTAGCCAACTGGATTGGCTACCCATTGAACTTGCTGTAAAAAAGGGATTGTATTAATTTCGTTGATTAGTTTGAGCATATTACATAGTTCAAAGATGATATTAAAATGTTGATCTCCTATATTCTAGAGGGTATATAGCTATCATCAGTTATACCTATATGAACCAGCAACTCTCATTTTAAAAATCAAATATTATTCAGGTTAGTTACCCTATGCAACGGATTTTAGTTATTGAAGATGAAGATGAAATTAAAGACTCAATCATTGATATTTTAAAATCTAAGGGGTTTATGACTGCGGGTGCTAGTAATGGACGCATAGGCTTGCAAGTAGCTAAAAAATTTCGCCCTGACTTGATCTTGTGCGACGTTGATATGCCTGAGTTAAGTGGATATGATTTTCTAAAAGAATTACGCCAATTTCCTGATTTGGGGAATATACCTTTCATCTTTTTAACAGCTTTATCTAGCGCTAAAGACTTTCGTAAGGGCATGAACCTAGGCGCAGATGACTATCTGACTAAACCATTTCAAGTTGATGAGTTGTTAGCAGCGATCGCTGCACGTCTTCGCAAACAGGCTAACCTTAAAGTCGAAATTATTTATCCAACTATCTCAAAAAACCAGATTTCTCAAAGACAAAGTTTTGAAAAGCTAAGGTTAACAAAACGTCAGCATACAATCTTGCAATTAGTTACGCAAAACAAGCCAATTACTGAGCTTGCTAATGAGCTTGATGTTAGTGTTGACGCAGCAGAACTTTTGGAAGATATTGCGATAAAGTTGAATCATCGCCTCAACTTAAATCCTCAACTTGATCAGACAGTACCTAATCAGCAAGATAGACAACTACAAACTACTGAGACCGATTCTGCTATTTCTATTCACGAAGAGCGCTTAACACCACGACAACGTGAAATCTTGAGACTAGTTGCAAATGGAATGACAACTAAAGAAATTGCTGAATCATTATTTATTAGTGTCAAAACTGTCGAAACTCATCGAGGTCAATTAATGGATCGTCTCAATATTCACGATCTCGCAGGGCTAATTCGTTACGCAATTCGGGTTGGACTGATTAGTTTAGATGAGTAGCAATGCAAATATTGAACAAAAAGCGCCGCTTAGCGGCGCTTTTTGTTCAATATTTGAGAATAAGAAGTCTTATACTCACGCGCTTTTATTCGTCTTCGGCAAACTGGTAGCGGAAAAGATCCTTTGGATCTGGTTCAGGAGACGTTTCGGCAAAGCGTACACATTCTTCAACGACATCACGAATCTTCTTGTCGATTTCTTTTAATTGGCTTTCAGTGACCAAGCCATGCTCAAGAACTCGACTAGCAAAGATTTTAATCGGATCGCGTCCAAACCACTTGTCCTTATCTTCCTTACTGCGTAGCTCATCGGGGTCAGCTAGAGAGTGACCTCTAAAGCGATAGGTCATACATTCTAAAACTGTAGGACCTTCACCAGCACGGGCGCGGCGGATTGCTTCTTGAGTGCGATCGCGCACTGCTAAAACATCCATCCCATCAACTTCAAATCCTGGCATTCCAAAGGCTTCAGCCTTCTTATGAATTCTGACATCAGAGGTGGCGCGATGATGTTTCATGCCGATCGCCCAGTCATTATTTTCGATCACAAAAATAATTGGCAACTTCCACAAAGCAGCCATATTCAGGGTTTCGTAAAACTGACCATTATTGCTTGCGCCATCACCAAAGAAACAAGCCGTAACTTGGTCAGCATTAGGATCGCCCATTACTTCGCGACGATACTTAGATTGAAAGGCTGCGCCAGATGCAACAGGAATTCCTTCAGCAACAAAGGCATATCCACCTAAAAAGTTATTCTTTGCCGAGAAGATGTGCATAGAGCCGCCACGACCTTTGCTACATCCTGTCTCTTTACCAAATAGCTCTGCCATCACTTCGTTGGCAGTAACGCCTGCACTCAGGGCATGAACATGATCGCGGTAAGTACTGCATACATAGTCATCAGGGCGCATCGCCTTGATCACACCACTAGCAACGGCTTCTTGACCGTTATATAAATGCACAAACCCGAACATTCTTCCGCGATAATACATCTCGGCGCACTTGTCCTCAAAAGTACGTCCCAATACCATATCTTCGTAAATAGTTAGGGCTTCATCTGTAGTGATATTGGGTGCAGAAGTCGAAACAGTTGCAACGGTGTCTTGAGGCATCGATTCAGTACTGGTGCTAATCTTTAAAATTTTTTCTTTTGTTAGTCTAGCAGCGAATTGCCCATAAAACCCAAAAAGCATAGGGGGCGCGAAGCGCAACCTACACTTTTTGGGTTTTATCAGAGTATAAAGCGCTAGGTATTTCTCAAGCGGCGGAGATCGATTTTGGCGCGGAGTTCATCTTTGATTCTTGCTAAGATCGAATCTTCATCTATAGTCTCTAAAATTCTCTTCACAACGGCTTTAGGTCCATCTGCACCCCATGAAGCCCCGTTGGCGAGATACTCTTTGGTGACCAATCCAAGAGCATAGGTGGAAAATCCTGCCACGCCTGCTTGGGCGATCGCTACCGAAACATAACCACCTAGCGTTAAGCCTCCTGTAACGGGAGCAGAGATGCCCAGCAAACTTTTGAGTGAACTTAACCCAAAAGTTGCGATAAAATCACTCGCACCAATGCCACCCATACCGATCGCAATTTTTTGCATTAGAGAAATAGCGCCACGATTGCTCATATTGATCCCGTAGAGTCTAGAGAGCGCCACGATCATCGAGACATCAATAACCGCACTAGTAATTACATCAACCACGGTAAAAGGATTAACAGCGATCGCGATCGCTTGAGTAATTACACAATTCCAGATAATTCGATTAGCTTGGCGATCGCGGACAAACATTTTCCGTTGTACCACCCGCTCTTGCACCATATCGGCAAACATCATCGTATTTAGCGCAATTAAAGATTTACCTTCGCGATCGAGTACTTCAAGGATTTTTAGTTTTAGATCCTCAATTTGGGGATTGCCAGCAACCAGCTCTGCCTCAAAGGAGCCATCTGGCTGACGAACAGCCTTAGCAACAAGAGGTGAGGCAGCAGTCATCACGATTTCATCTTGAGTTAATAATTCGCGTACCCGTTCATCGCGGATCTTGGCATAGATGGCAAGACGATCTTCGGGTGGATATTGATCGATTTTGTTAAATACCAGCAGGATTGGTTTACTTGCTCCCCTTAGTTCTGACAGCGCATCATATTCAACCTTAGTGATATCTCCAGCCACTACAAATAAAATTAAGTCTGATTGTTGGGCAATACGTTTGGCTAGTTCGGCACGACCTTCACCATCAACTTCATCGATTCCTGGGGTATCGACTAGTTCGATTCTCGCTTCACCACGACCTTGAAAGGATGCTCTAAGAATTGTGCGATCGCCATTGGTTTGCATAGTCTCACGCGATATCTGCCATTCTGCCGCCTTACGACTAGTTGTTACACCATGCAGAGGTCCCGTCTCAAATATTTGACCACCCATCAGCGCATTGAGAACTGATGATTTGCCCCGCCCTACCATCCCAAATACTGCGATTTGTAAAACTTGACGCTCTAACTTGTCCAGCATTTGCTGAAGTTCTGCCAATTCATCTTCTAACCCACGTCTCTCTCTTGCCGACAAGTCTAGATTTGCGACAATGTCTCGTAATGTCCGATGCGCTTGGCGATAATTTAGCTCCTCAAAAATTTCATCAAAGCTGAGAAAGTTTTCATCTTCTGGCATAACATCGCTAGGCATAACTTTTTGGGATCGTATAACAATGATATTTACTAATCTATAAACTGTGAATTTACTTGAGTGATATCACAGTATTTCTCTTTAAATAATCGATTTTGGGTTTTTCCGTGTCTTAGATACGGAAAAACCCAAAATCGATTATTTAAAATCATCTGAAAGCAGACTTTAATAAAAACTGATTTGTATAGCATGTAATCCCATCCGTAATTATGGATTTACAGGAACTATACTTATGATATTTGAGTCCTAACGGGTAAGGATTCATCCATAAGCTGATCTAAAGTTGTTATAAAAAGGTTGTATTTTTGCGTAAGATGTTGCTAAAGTTGCGAGCAAGTAACTTTCGGACGATCATTACTTTTTTTAAGGATGGTTCATGCAATTGTCTTTTGCATCTCAATCCTCAAATAAATCCCAAACAAATCCCAAACAAATCCCATAAATATTGTAGCTAGGAGAAATATGTCCGTATTTAAGTCGTTGGTTAAACTAGCAGCCACCGCAGGTGTCGCAGGGGCGATCGCTGTTAGTCCCATATTTACTCTCAAAGCTGAAGCTCTTACTGAAGCGCAAGTTTTGGAGCGCTTGGCAAGTATTCCTATTTTCACGATTACCGATGATAAAGGTTCACCTCTCTTAGGTGCAGTCCCACAGCAACCCAATGTCAAGCCTGATGACAGCCAGCTTTTGTTCTTCTTCCTTGGACCTGATGAAGCACAAATGATGTTAGCTCAGGTACAAAAATCTAATCCCGAAGTTGGCAAAAAGGCTCAGATCATCGTGCGTTCAATGAACGATGCCTATAAAGTAATTCGCGAGAATAAGGATAAGAAGGTTGTTTTTCAGTTTATCCCATCTAAAGCAAGTATCGATTCGGCAAGAACGATTCTGACTGCTCAAGGTGTTGCGGCTGACAAAATCCCTAATGTGCCTGTTTTCTTCGCAATCGGTGGTCCAGATAAGAATCAGGGCTTATTAACCATGAGTATCGATCAAAATGGCAAGAAGGAACAGGTTGTACCTTTCTTCCTTGATAAGACCGATCTGCAAAACTTGCTCGATCGAGCAAGCAAGGATCAGCCTGATGTTACGAAAGCTACTAAAATCCAAGTTGCATCATTGTTCCAAGTCCTAGACTCAATGGTGTCAAAGGATAATAAGCCAAATCCTGAGGTTGAGCGTTTCCAGTTTGTACCATCACGTACTTCTTTTGAATACATCATCAAAAATAGTAAGCAATCATCTGCTCCTCAGCTAGCACCCCAAGCAACACCAGTAAAACCTTAAAAAAGGGAGGACGCAAATCGCCTTTTCTTTTTACTTAGACAATGGGCTTAAGCCCATTGTCTTTCTGTGTTTTACCAATCCCAGTCAGAGTCTTGATTGTTTCTACCGCGATTACCGTAGCCCGTATCACGAGTCTCACGCGCTCCATAGTCACGGCTTGAATAATCGCGTGAACCATAATCGCGGTTGTCACGCTCTCTAGGTGCATAGTCCCTATTTACATCTCGTGAGTAGTCTTTGGGCGTTTCACGGATATAGTCTCGATTGTTTTGACTTTCGCGAGCGTTATCACGGTTTGTATAAGTTGAAGGTGCGGCAGGTTTAGAGTCGGGAGCACCTCCAAAGGCAATCAGTAGGGGGAATCGCAAGAAATCCACAGAGATTAGCTCTTCAGATTCATCAATTACAACTAAAGGCATTAGCCCCTCTTTAACAAGGCGATCGCCTTTAACGGCTAAAGGTTCAGGATCTTCAAATAGGGCAATACCTTTGTCAGAGCCAAAATGCTCTCTGGTCAAGCCTAGACAATCTTGAAACCCACGTCGCCATTCTCCTAGTCGTTCGGGGGAAGTGGCTAAGACTAACACCCGCAATTTTTCTCCGTAAACAGCCTTCAGTACGGAAATAGCTGCCGAAGAAACCAAAATATTTTGTAACCTTGTGCCCATAGTACGGATTGCTCCGCGTCCAGACTGCTCAAAAAACCATTTGGAAACGCGATCGGCATGAACCTGCTCAAAGGTGCGTCTTAGCTTCCAAGCAGGGCCGTAGTAATCGGGTAAAGTACGATAACGATCCAAAAGTTGATCTACCCGTTGCTTATACTCGGCAAAGGTCTGCTCGGATAGGAGCAGTGGTTCAACATCTTTAGCTGGCTTCTTTTCTGCAACTACGACTGTTTCGGCTTCAGTCTTGATCGATGGGGCTACAAGGTTAAGCTTTTCGGCACTGGCTACTAAGTCTTGCAAGCTCCCAACTAGATAGTCCTTGAAGCCCTGAACACGTACAGCAATATCCTGCGAGGCTCCCGCATAGGTACTAGTCATTTCTTTGTCGAGGCGGTCTTTTCTCTTCTCAAGCACAGCGATCGCTGCTTGAAGCTCTTGTTTTTGATATTCTAGGCGTGCCACATCTGCCTGAGCTAAGCGAATAATTCCTGCCTGCAAGTCATCTATTTGTTCTTGGAGGATTTTTGTCTTTTCAGTCTTAAGGCGATCTAGCTCCGCATTTAAGTTGGCTTCTTCCTGTTTTAGTTGAGCAACAACCGCCAATTTTTCAGGTATTTCTAAAGCATCTAGTTTCTCTTCTGATCTAGGTGTTGACTTAATGTCTGAAACATTCTCATCCTCTGATATACAGCCAGCGATAATCGTAGTTTCATCTCTAATTTCGTCGTGGCGATCAAGTATTTGTTCAGGAATATTTTCAGTTGCAGACGCATCTAAAGTGTCGGAAGAGACTATATCTTCGAGGTTTTCTCCTTGGTCAGATGGATTTAAATTTTCTTCTACAGGCAGTTGATCGGACTCCATACAGTTCTCATCGCATCGGGCTTATCTATTTTATACTAATTTCCTAACATGAAGGTTTTAAAAATGTAAAACCTTCATGTTAATAGCTATATTCCAATCCCACTAACTCTAATATGCCAGAGTAATTTGTGAGATTATTCCTAATCATGCACTATAGAAAACCATAGATTAAATCTTAGGTGTTTAAGAAACGCTATATAATCTTTGACTACCCCTATAAGCAACTTTTTTCAGATGAATAAAAGTAAGACGACTATTCTTCTTGTTGATGATACTCGGTATAATCTCCAGATCCTTTCAAATATGCTATCTAACCAAGGCTATGATGTTTTAGAAGCGATAAATGGAGGTGACGCAATTACTCTTGCTATAACTCATCTACCAGATTTGATTTTACTAGACATAAAGATGCCAGACATCAGTGGTTATGAAGTTTGTATTAATCTTAAAAGTAATCCTATAACCCAACAAATTCCAATTATTTTTATTAGTTCTATCGAAGATGTAGAAGAAAAAGTTGAAGCTTTTGCAGTTGGCGGTATTGATTTCATCAATAAACCATTTCATTTAATCGAAGTACTTGCCCGCATAGAAACTCATCTACGAATAAGCTCTTTACAAACTCAGCTTCTAGAACAGACCAAACTTTTAGAAAGTCAAAATATTATTTTACAAAAAGAACTATCTAGTCTGACAGGAATTAATTGGGTTTTATATTCAGAGTTACAACAAGCTATTGAAAGAAAAGAGTTAAGGTTGTTTTATCAACCAATTTTTAATTTAAAAACTGACTTAATTAATGGATTTGAGGCGCTAATTCGTTGGCAACACCCAGAAAGAGGGATTGTCTCTCCCGATGAATTTATTAGTCTTGTAGAATCAACAGATTTAATTTATCCAATTGGTCAATGGGTAATAAATACTGCCTGTGAACAGTTGAGGATTTGGCAAAAATGCTTTCCTAAATGCTCTAATTTAACAATGAGTGTTAATGTTTCGACAAAACAAATCGCAGAATTAAATTTAGTAGAAGATGTCCGTAGGGCTTTGTGTGATCATCAAATTAATCCTCACTGCTTAAAACTGGAGATCACTGAAGGTACTGTAATGGGTAATCGTGAACATACTTTACAAATTCTGCATCAACTTAAAGATTTAAAAATTCAATTTTGTATTGATGATTTTGGTACAGGTTATTCATCTCTCAGGCGGCTAACTGATTTTCCCATTGATATTCTTAAAATAGATCGATCATTTATTTATAATGAAGAATGGATAATTGTTAAGGCTATTGGTTCTCTAGCTTTTATCTTAGGTAAAAGTATTGTTGTTGAGGGGATAGAAACAAGGGCTCAACTAACAGTACTTAAGAGCCTATTTAGCTCTTCACTAGAAAGTTGCTATGGACAGGGATACTTATTTGCTAAGCCGCTTAATGCAGAATTAGCCTTCGAGTTTTTAGAGGATAACTCAGTTATTTGTGATTAATAATTACGCCAAGATAATGATTGTCATATAAGTAAATGCATCGCTTCCTGCTATAGCGATTTTCAAATGAGTGCGTACTCATTTGAAAACAAAGAATTAATCCCAGTATGGGTTTTGAGTTTTTATTTTGCCGTAGGCAAAATAAAAACTGCTATATCTTTGCTTTCGGAATTTTGATTTTATAAATCATCAATCTGGAAATTCTCAAGGGCGATCGCTATATGAGTCCAATGTGTCCCACCTTGGAGAAATACTGTATATGGTTCCCGTAAAGGACCATCAGCCGAGAGTTCTAATGTACTGCCATCAATGAAAGTACCACCTGCCATCACAAGCTGGCTAACGTACCCAGGCATTTCTCCTGGTATAGGATCGACATAGGAATCTATGGGTGAAAACTTTTGGAGATTGCGACAGAATTCAATTAATTTTTTGGAGCTACCCAGTTGAATTGCTTGGATGATATCGTGACGAGGCTCAAATGGAAGTGGCTTTACTTCGTATCCTAACTTGTCAAATATATATGCCGAGAGGTGACTACTTTTCATTGCTTCACCAACCATCTGTGGTGCTAAGAATAAGCCTTGAAATAGAAGGCGATTGAGATCGAAGGTTGCGCCACCTTCGCGGCCAATACCAGGGGCTGTAAGACGCTGGGCGGCAAGCTCTACATATTTAGATTTGCCTGCTACATAGCCACCCGCTGTGGCGATCGTGCCTCCTGGATTTTTGATTAGCGAACCTGCAATGATATCTGCTCCGACAGCAGTTGGCTCGCGATCGCTAATGAATTCGCCATAACAGTTATCAACAAAACAGACAGTATTAGGGTTTTGCTGCTTTACTAATTTGATGATTCTTGCGATATCCTCAATTGATAGACTTTGTCGCCATGCATAGCCACATGAGCGCTGGATTAAAACCATGCGTGTTTGAGGCTTAACAGCTTTTGCCAGCGCTTCCCAATCAACTAAGCCTTCTTTTGTAAGTTCTACTTGACGATAGGTAATGCCAAAATCTTTGAGAGAACCTGCATAATCAGTTCCCTTACTATCAGAAGTGAGTGGATAACCGATTACTTCTTCGAGCGTGTCATAGGGTGCTCCGACCACTGATAAGAGCTCATCTAGAGGCCTCAAAATACCGAATAGACAACAGGCGATCGCATGGGTTCCTGAAACAAACTGTACGCGGACAGCGGCTGATTCTGCACCCATTATCTGGGCAAACACTTCATCTAGAACATCACGCCCCATATCACCATGCCCATAACCTGACACACTTGCAAAATGGTGCGCTCCCACTCGCCGATCTCGAAAAGCTTTCAATACCCGTTCAAGATTTGCTTTTACATGGAGATCGATTTTGGTGAATGTTGGTGCAAGTGCTGTAACTGCTTCTTCAACCAGTAGTTTCATTTTGTCAGGTGGCATGAGGCTTAAGTTTTTTTAGCAGCTTACGATCCTACGCGAATTAGACTGATTTTGTCTAGTAAATCTAAAAAGCAAAAGAGATGCTAAGCGAACCTTTTACTTCCTACAGTGCTTTGTGATGTAGTTAAATCAATACTTTAAGTACTTGTGCAAAGTAAATTACCCAAACCCTTAAAGTTGCGCCCCTGCGGGACGCAACTTTAAGGGTTTGGATGTGTAATTAATTATGCCTAGCTACTTATTCAAAATTTTTCTTGGTTTGGGTTTGAGTGTAAGGCGTTGTATTGCCGAAAGGAGTAGAAGCCTCTCATATATCATTTAGGATTGCTATATATCGTAAAGTAAGAGATATAAATATTTGTTAATATCCCAAAGGAGAAAGTCTTGCCTACGCTCGGAGTAAATATCGATCATATCGCAACTATTCGCCAAGCTCGTCGAGGTGTTGAACCCGATCCTGTTGCAGCAGCAGTGATCGCTGAGCTAGCTGGGGCAGATGGCATTACTGTCCATTTGCGCGAAGATCGTCGTCATATCCAAGAGCGTGATGTCCGTCTACTAAGACAAACCATCCGCACTCGGCTCAATCTGGAAATGGCAGCAACTCCTGAAATGGTTGCGATCGCTTTAGATGTTAAGCCAGACTATATTACGCTCGTACCAGAGCGTCGTGAAGAAATCACGACTGAGGGAGGCTTAAATGTTAAATCTCAATGCGAACGCTTAGGGAAATTTGTGAGTCAATTGCAAGGTGCGGGAATACCAGTTAGTTTGTTTGTCGATGCGGAAACTGAACAACTCCAAGCTTCAGCAAGAACTGGTGCAAAATTTGTAGAACTACATACGGGGACTTATGCCAATGCTACAAACGAAGAAGAACATAAGCGAGAGTTAGAAGTTTTGACCAATGGTGGAGAATTAGCAATTAATCTTGGTCTAAGGCTAAATTCGGGACATGGTTTAACCTATTGGAATACTCGTCCTGTTGCTCAAATTGCGGGAATGGAAGAGTTAAATATCGGACATAGCATTATTAGTCGTGCAGTTCTTGTTGGACTAGATCGGGCAATTCGTGAGATGAAAGCATTAATTAACTGATGTTACGTGGAACCCTCATCCCCCAGCCCCTTCTCCCGCAGGAGAAGGGGAGCAAAACCCATATTATTTTCTTTTTCCCTCTCCTGCGGGAGAGGGGAGAGGGGTGAGGGCTTTACAAACTTCCACGTAACATCAGTTAAGACATAAATCCCCCAAGATAGTTGCGGCGCAAACTCTCTTGGGACTCTTGGATTCGTCCTAACTTATGGCTTCGGCTACGCTCAGCCAACGTTAGCTGAGTGTAGCCGAAGCCATACAACTTGGTGGGACATTTTTTCTCAGCAAGTGCCTAACTTAGCAGCAAATTTTTATTATAAATACCTCACTCAACTTTAACTTAACTGACTTCGGAACTTTTTAGCACTGATCGTAAGTAATAAGATCGCAAAAATAGCTAGCATAACAGCATTCATCCAAAGGGCTTCTAGACCAACCCCTTTCAATAGGATGCCCCGCACGATCGCTACATAATGGCGCAAAGGATTCAACCACGACAGATAGTAAAAGAACTCAGGCATAGTCTCCACAGGAGCGATCGCGCCTGAAAGTTGCACCATGGGAAGGTTAATAAAAAATGTCGTTAATACCACCTGTTGTTGCGACTGACAAACTGTAGCCAGCATGATTCCCACGCCAATACCGACAAAGAGATAAAGCGCTGATAGGACGAGGAAGAGTAAAAAGCTACCTTGAAAGGGAATCCCAAACACAAAACGACCTAGTCCCAAAGCTAGAAACACATCACCCATCAGCAATACAAACAGAGGGACAATTTTAGAAAGCAAAATTTCCCAAGGTTCAGCAGGAGTCATTAGGAGTTGTTCTAGCGTCCCCGTATCTTTTTCTTTTACCAGCGTAACCGAGGAAACAATAGAGCCAATCAGCGTTAGCACTAGCCCAATCACACCAGGAACAAAGAACCAACTACTCGACAAGCCTGGATTATAGAGAAATGATACTTGGGTATCAATGGGAGGAGAGAGTGACTGTCCTGAGAGTTTTAAACTATATTGACGGACAATTTGGCTGACATAACCATTAGCAATCCCCGCAGTGTTCGCATCTACACCATCGATCAGAACTTGTATTTCCGACTGATTTCCCTTCGTAAGATTGCGATTTAATTCTGGAGGAATGACAATCCCAACGGTAATTTTTCCTTGTTCCACCAGTTGTCCTAACTCTTTTTCGCTGGATAGAACTTTCTCAAGTGTAAAAATACGATTCTCTGTGAAAGCAGACATCAACTCGCGACTTTCATAGGATTTCGCATAGTCAACAACACCCATTTTTAGATAATGTACGTCAGGGTTGAGCGCAAACCCATAAATGAGTAATTGCACCGTCGGCGGAAACACTAGCAAAACAATTAACTGTTTATTCCGTAGAATTTGATTAATTTCCTTTCGCACCAATGCCCAAAATCGACTTCCAAAGAACCAGTTAAACATTTTTTAAATTCTCATTTCTATTTTAATTGAATTAGCTTTGACAGTTCTACTTAAAGATGGCTCTACTGAACATTACGCTAACTGGGGATAAGCCTTTGACGCACTAATAGAGACTGTTCGGCTTGAATAAACCCAAATTTCTCATAAAAAGATATCATCTCTGTCAGGCAGAATAGTTGAATGCACTCGACCTTTGAAAGTTCTGGATGGGAAACAATTTGCTCAATTAGTGAAGCTCCCAAGCCTAGATCACGATAATCTGCTGCCACAATAACGTCAAAGACGATTGCTCTATAGGTGCGATCGCTAAGAACGCGAGCAAATGCGACCAGTTTCTCAGAATCAGATTCACAAATTCCGAATATGTAATCAGAGTTACTGAGCATCTTATAAATATCATCCATTGTTCTTTCTTTTGCCCACCACGCATACCGATAAAGGTCATGAAGCTGTGCTACTTGTATATCCGTGAGAATAGAAATATTTTTATACATGTTTTTTATCCATACTCAATATTCGATATATATTCCAAGCCTATATCAATCATTCAACTGCATTCTGCTTAAAACTCGTCTAGCGACGTTAAAAAACACCATGCCGATCGCCAAAATCATAATCTCGGCAAACCATACCCCGATCCAACCTGTGCCACGCACATAGGCATCACGGGTAATCTCAATGAAGTAACGTGCAGGAATAACATTGGGCAAAAGTGAAAGCGGAAAGGGAATATTACTGAGAGGATAGATAAATCCTGATAGGAGCAATGCAGTTAAAAAGCCCACAAGGGCAACGCCTTGCACGGCTGCATTTTGATTGTTGGTGCGGGTTCCTAACATTAGCCCAAACATTACGCTTGCCCATAGATATGTAGGGACAGCTACCAATAAAGGCGTGGGATCGCCTGCTAATCGCAGCCCAAACACGATCGCTCCTAATCCCATCACCAGCAGCGCAATCCCTAGACTCACGATCAGATAGGCTAATCCTTTTCCTAAAACCAGTTCGGTGGAACTCATGCTAGAAGCATAAACCTGCAAAATTGTTTGCCGCTCCTTTTCTCTCACCATAGCGATCGCGGATAATAGGGATGGAAAGATCCACAACACCACGGCATAAACTCCAGGTACAATATAGAGTGATTCTTGCCGACTGGGATTGAACCACAGTCGCGATCGGGTCGTCAGTAAATTGGTGTCGGGAATTAAAGATTCTGCTAGCAAAAAATCGTTGGTTGTTGCCTTGATGCTGTTTTTGATGACTCTAGCGTTGTTTGTATCTGTTCCATCTACCAGCACTTGGACATCTGCTACTTTATCTGCGGCAATGCGACGACTAAAATCGGGAGGAATAATCACACCTGCTTTAGCGATCGCCCGATCTAGCGCAAGTTCTACGGGAACATCAAGTTTCCAAGGAATAAAAGTAAATTGATTCGTTGCAAACAACCTTTCTGTATAGCGCTGACTGATTTGACTGCGATCGAAGTCTTGAACTAATAGGGGAATATTTTTAGCTTCCAGCCGAATCGCAAAGCCAAAAATAAACAGCGTCATCAATGGCAGCAAAAATGCCAAGGCTAACGTTAAACGATCGCGCCGAAATTGCGATAGTTCCTTGCTACATTGGGAGAGAATTCTTTTCATTAGAAGTAGATTTAATTTAATACTATTCGGCTAAATGAGAAATGCCAGCTTCTGAACGTTGCACAGTGCCGATAAAAGCATCTTCTAAGGAGAAAGGAACAGGGCGATCGCTATAGATTTGAATATGGTTAGATTCTAGGTGCGATCGCATTAGCGGCAACTCAACATTAGGATTGTCCAGCACTACATGAAGGCGATCGCCAAAAATAGAGACCCGCCAAGGTTCCAAAATCGTTTTGAGAAAATTGGCTGCTTGCTGGTTGCGATCGACCCTAAGTTCGATTAATTGCCCTGGTTGAGCCGCTTTGACTTCACTGGGCGAACCTTGTAAGACTACTTCTCCAGCCACCATAAATCCCATGCGATTACATTGTTCGGCTTCTTCTAGATAATGCGTAGTAACGAGAATCGCCGTACCTTGCCGCGCAAAGTCATTAATCGTCCGCCAAAACTGCCTCCTAGCCAAAGGATCGACTCCAGAAGTCGGTTCATCTAAAAAGAGAATTTCTGGCTCATGCATCACCGAAGCACCAAAAGAAACCCGTTGTTTCCATCCTCCAGGGAGTTTTCCAGTTAGCATATTCTCTCGACCAATCAGACCACAGGTTTCTAAGACCCAAGCGATTTTTTGTTGGCGCAGATGTTGGGGAACTTCATAAACACCGCAATAGAATTCCAAATTCTGAAGAATCGTAAGATCGTCATAGAGGGTAAATTTTTGACTCATATAGCCAATGCGTTTACGTAGAGCACTGCTACGTAGATTCTGGCTCTGTCCTGCCAAGGTCATTTTGCCACTTGTGGCTTCCAGTAACCCACAAAGCATTTTAATTGTCGTCGTTTTCCCTGCCCCATTCGCTCCCAAAAGTCCGTAAATTTCTCCATAATGAATCTCCAGATTTACCTCTTTAACCGCCCGAAACTTGCCAAAGGTTTTTTGAAGATTTTGCGCCGCGATCGCCACATTTGCATTTTGGAGATTAGTTATATTTTGAGCCTGAGACTTAGATCTGGGAAAGGGAAGAAATAACGGATCGGAACCCTGTTGACGCAGACGGATTACAAAAACATTTTCGAGGGTCGCTTCGCTGGCTTGAATGCTATCAATGGGTACTAAGCTGTCATGAAAAGCTTGTCGGACGGCTCTTTCATCCTTTTCCACACTTTCAACCAACACATCCAAGCGATCGCCAAAGGTCTGGATATCGGCAATGCTAGAACGACTGCGTGCAGTTTCCAAAAGTACCTCTTCGGCAGCAGCAAGCGCTGTAGTACGCACCTCTAAACGTTGCAGTCCCAGATTGGCTCGTAGTTGTGGTAATGTACCAATTTCACTAATTTGTCCTTCATACATTAAGGCAATGCGATTACAGCGCTCAGCTTCGTCTAAATAAGGCGTTGCGACCACAATTGTCATACCGTCATCAGCAAGAGCGGCAAGCACATCCCAAAACTCTCGCCGCGACACAGGATCGACCCCCGTAGTCGGTTCATCTAGCAAGAGCAGTCGTGGTTGCGAGACTAAAGCACAGCAAAGCGCTAGCTTTTGTTTCATCCCACCCGATAACTGTCCCGCGAGGCGATCGCCGATCCGTTCTAGACTCATCAAGCGTAAATACTTATCACGCCTTTGTTCAAACTGATCGTTAGGAACTTGCCGCAGTCCAGCACTGTAGCGTAAATTTTCATCAATGCTCAAATCTAAATACAGAGAAAATTGCTGCGTGAGATAGCCGATATTCAATCTGGCTGTGCGCGGAGCTTCTCC
This sequence comes from uncultured cyanobacterium, assembly GCA_903819605.1. Lineage (GTDB taxonomy): Bacteria > Cyanobacteriota > Cyanobacteriia > Pseudanabaenales > Pseudanabaenaceae > Pseudanabaena. Next base: position 17,211 of record CAIJEA010000640.1, read on the forward strand.
CAATACTTCTACTTCGCCACCAGAAGATTCCATCACGCCGCCTAAGATATGGAAGCAAGTGGTTTTCCCCGCGCCATCGGGACCAATCAAGCCAAATATTTCACCCTGTTGGACTTCAAAATCAATTCCCTTAACTGCTTCAAAATCTCCATAGCGTTTTGATAGCTTACGCACGGAGATCACGGAATCACCATTTGAATAAGCGATCGCCTCGCGTTCTGAAAATAGGGGTGAAATACTTGTCATAATTAGCTCCTAAGCTCTGGTGAGAATATCACTTCAAATCGATTTCTGCATCGGCTGGCATCCCTGACTTCGCAAAGCCTTCAGGTTGATCGATTGCCAACTTAACTCCAAACACTTGCTTGACGCGATCCTGCTTAAAGTAAATATTTTCAGGAGTAAAGGAAGCTTTTGTGTCAATTTGAGCTACATGGGCAACAAATGGTTTATTGGGACTGGAGTCTAGAAAGACTCTGGCTACTTGTCCCACACGGATTTTACCAATATCGCCTTCGGGAATATAGCATCTCAGATATACGGCGTTAGGATCGAGCACCGTAAGCAGAGTTTTACCCGTTGCCACTACTGCACCAGATTCTAGAGGGCGACTCTGGACGACTCCATCAATCGGGCTTTTGACCTTAAAGGAATCCAAACGGCGTTGAATCTGATCGCGGGATGCTTGAGCATTTTTGACCTTAGACTGTGCTGCTGCTAACATTGCGAGAGCCTGAGTCCTTTGTAAATAATAAGCATCAAGTTGAGCATTGCGAATGTCAGGATTTAATCCAGTAGATTGGACTTGTACCGAATTGCCCTGTGCCGCACGAAAGCGATCGCGAGAAGCTTTCACCCCAGCCTGACTTGCTACTAGCTTAGCCTGAGCCGTATCCACATTTGCAAGGGAAGTGGCTAATGTCGTTTGCTTTTGGTCGAACTGCTGTTGATCGACTGCACCTTCTTTAACCAACTCAGCATAGCGATCGCGTTCGACTTGAGCAAGCTTTAGCTCAGCCTTGGACTGTTGCAGTTGCGCTTCGGACTGCTTCACCTGCGCTTCCGCTTGACGTAGGTCTGATTCTGTTGCCGAAACTGTAAACTGAGCTTGATCGATACGTCCAACTGCATCACCTTCTGATTGCTGAAGATTGAGAGATGCTTCGCGAATACGACTATCAGCAACCGAGACTTCTTCTTTAGCTTGAATTTCTTCCTGACGCGCCGATTCGATTTGAGCATTTAAGCCACTAAGTTGGGTCGGAACTTCTTCGTCTTCGATCTCTACGACTACTTGACCCTTTTTAACAGCATCGCCCTCGCGCACTAAAATTGCCACTACTCGTCCGCCAGTTTTTGCGCCAATGTCCGTTTCATCAGACTCTAAGCGTCCACTTACATGTAAGACCGTTTCCGCAGGTTTTGGCAAAATTGTCCAAACACCATAACCGATCGCCCCAATTACCAAAACTAAAGGGATTACCAATCGAGGGTTAAACTTTTTGGGAGAATTCTGAGATTGATTTACTTGTTGCTCAGAATTTTGTAAATCGGGCTGTTTCTGAGTCGCTTCTGAAGGGTTGGGGGCAGCCTGTGTCATAACTTAGCGATCGCCAAAGCATAAAGTTTTTTACATCATACTAGACAGTCTAGTATAATAGGATTAAGTTTTTAAGTTAACTTCATGACTCTTACTGAAAGCCTTTCTCTGACTAGTAATCACAAACAAGACAAAATATTGCAGGGGGCAATGCAAGTCTTTTTTCGGGATGGCTATGCGGGGACAAGTATGGATCGAGTAGCGATCGAGGCAGGAGTATCCAAGCAAACTATTTACAGCCACTTTCACGATAAAGAGAGTTTGTTTAAGGCACTCATCGAACAAATTACGATCGCTAGATTTCATACCTTATTTGAGTCAGAGGAGTTACGTGGAGAGCCTGAGCAGTTGCTGCGTCAGTTGGCAGAAGTCTATCTACTCAAAGTTGGCGAGGATCGCGAATATTTAAGTTTATTAAAGATTATTATTGCCGAATCTTCGCGGTTTCCTGAAATGGCAAAGCTTTACTACCAAACTGTAATTCAGCGCGGAAGGTACTTATTAAGTCAATACTTTGATTCCCATCCAGAATTGGGAATCAAAGACTCTGAAGCCACTGCACATATTTTCTTTGGCTCTCTCGTATCTTTTGTTGTAGTACAGGAGATTATTCACGGTAAGGAGATAATGCCTCTCCCTTCTCAAAATCTTGTAGATAGTCTAATTCACCTGATTCACAGAAACAAATAGCAACTTATAGCGCTTTGCGCTTAAGCCCAAACCAAGAAAAGTTCTAAAAGCGTTGCAAAGCAAAGCTTTTAGAACTTTTCTTGTGGTTCGCTTGCAATTTCTTTTAAGATACGGTCAAAAATTTCTCTCAAGATCCGTTTTTCAGTAGGAAAGATATTCGGAGTCTCGTCAACATCGTCCAAAGAATTTCGATCTAAAAACAGACAACTTTCTTCGTCATCCATCAGCCATTCAATATGCAGCATTTCATCACAATTCCCTAGTTCGCTTTGATATGCCTCACGAAATTCAAGAACCACGTCTGATTTGTATCCATCAACGGGGATAAAAGCCGTTAGCTTTGTGTTGTAGCGAAGATTAAAATCAACGATATATTCAAGATTCAGTAAAGCTTTTTCAACCTGTAAATAAGTCAGCATTTTGAGAGATCTACATATTTATTTATTAAAAAGCTTAGCTTGCTAGTGGGAAATACCAAGTTTAAGTATATATTTTGTTAAATGGACTGCATCATCTTCACCATCTGTTGCCTAAGCGCGATCGAGTAACTCTATGAAAATTCTACATGGTACTTGGATTCCCGATCGTGGTGATGACTTTATCCAGACTGGCAATTTTTATATTTGGGTAGAGACCACTGAACCGAAGGCGATCGCCTCCACTAAACGACGCAAATCATCTAAAGCGGCATCAACACCTGAGCCATCAACTATAAAGCATCCTGCAAGCTTAGCTGAATCAGAGTTAAACCCATTTCTTTATAACGATCTAGCGATCAAAGATGACCTGCTGCAAGAAATAACTAATCCTCATGTCAGGAAAAATTTTCCTAGAGAACAAGTTATCTTTCCGAAATATTTTCTCTTACCAACAAGTGAAAATCAGCCCTTACCATCTCTAGAATCAGCACGATATTTAGAAATCGATAGTCCTGAAGATTTTGAGTTACGGTATTGGCAAA
>CAIJEA010000641.1 GCA_903819605.1 uncultured cyanobacterium
ATTTCCTTTACAACGAGCTTTTAAACACTGAGTTTTTGATCTGACCGACTCTTTTATTTTTATAACTATTAATTACGTTATATAGATAATTACGTTATATAGATTTACTATACCAGCCAGCAATGATTTGTAGATTTTTGAGTGTTGAGATAGGAGTAGGATACATCTATCTCAGCTCATTTAGTATGGAGACAAGGAATTATAGTTTTACGGCTATGCTTTCACTATATTAATCTTAATAAATACCTTAGCTCAATTCTCTACAATGTGGCAATATCCCAGAATGATAAATAGCGCAAACCGAATCTCTCGGTATCTAAATATAAAATAAAAGCTTAAGATCGCTCCGAAGTAACAGTTACAGTAACTTAGATCTCAAATACTCTTACCGATCTATCATTTTTGTGATGAGATTAGCATTAAAAAACTTTGATTGTTATTCTAAAAGTTTTTGTTAAATAAATATAGCTATCACTATTGGCATATATCTGCTCTGGTATAAATCACTAATTTTTTGTTGAACCCCTTGCTTAGCTATACATTCAATAGAAAGTTAGTGGTTTATCTAGTTAAAATTGCTGTAAGACAAACTAAAACCTAGAAATGAGAGCTGACAAGAGCAAAAAATTTCATTACTAGATTTTATATCTTAAATTTATTAGTGGTACGATTATTATTAAATTTATGTTTTTTTACGTCATTTTGTAGGAGCTAAACGACTAGAACAACTAGTTAATTTAAGGCAAAAACTTCAATTTGGTCGTAGCCTGCAAAATTCTTCATGTTTATTACAAAATGTGTGAAACAGATAAAGAATGGACAACAGTTCAACAAACATTTCAAAAGATATGGGGATATGAAGATTTACGGGCTTCTCAGAAGGAAATAGTTACCAGTTTATTGAAAGGGCAAGATAGTCTAGCAATTATGGCTACAGGTGGAGGTAAGTCCATTTGTTTTCAGTTGCCAGCATTTCTTAATGAAGGTTTAACTTTAGTGGTTTCTCCATTGTTAGCTCTGATGGAAGATCAAGTTAGGGACTTGCAAACACGAAACTTACCTGCTTCTGCACTGCATAGTAACTTATCGCAAATGGAACGCCGCGAAGTATTACGAAATTTACCAAATACTCGGTTGCTTTATATTTCGCCAGAAACTCTTTTGAGCCAGCCTGTCTGGGAAAAGCTATGCGATCGCGAATTACAAATTACAGGTTTAATGCTTGATGAAGCTCATTGCCTTGTGCAGTGGGGCGATTCTTTTCGACCCAGTTATCGTCGGTTAGGAGCCGTGCGATCGGCTTTGATGCTGCACAAGCCTGACCATCATCCGAGGATTTCTCTAGCCGCATTTACGGCAACGGCAGATCGCAATACCATAGCCGAGTTGCAAGATTGCTTGCAAATGCAAAACCCAAAAATTGTGCGTACTAGTCCCTATCGTCCACATCTTAGTCTCAAGGTTAAAATTGTATGGACACCCGCAGGACGCAAATCGCTTACACTCAAATTTATTCGCGATCGTAAGGGGCAATCAGGCTTAATTTACGTACGAAGTCGTCGTGATGCTGAGACATTAGCCGCATGGTTGCAAGAAAATTCATTTGCAACGGCGGCTTATCATGCGGGGTTGCCGCCTCAAGAGCGTCGTCATATCGAGAAACAATGGCTAACGAATAAATATCCGTTCGTGATTTGTACCTCTGCATTCGGACTTGGAATTAACAAACCAGATACCCGCTGGGTATTACATTTTCATCCACCTCTAACCCTTTCAGAATATATTCAAGAAATTGGACGGGCAGGTCGTGACGATCAACCTGCTGAGGCTTTAATGCTAGTGAGTGAACCAACAGGGCTACTCGATGATAGCGATCGCCAGAGGGTCAATTTTTTCTTGCAACAACAGCAAAAAATACAACAGCAAGCCCAAGCACTTTTGCCGAAATTACCGAAGCAAGGAAATTTTACTGAAGTTTCAAAGTTATATCCCGTTGCAGCGATCGCTTTGGGACTATTACATCGTTCGGGAAATCTCACATGGCATACACCGTTTAACTATGAAATTCATAACTTGCCAAACAATCAACAAAAAATAAAACGACAAATAGGGGATCAAAGCGAGATTACGAAAATGCAAGATTTTATTCGTACGAGAGGCGATCCTTGGGATTTTTTACTCAATGCATTTAATTGTGATGAATAAGCTAAGTCCCTGCTAGTATTTAAGTATTAACTTAATTTTTCTTAACAACAGGGAAATATACGTGTCGTCTACGACTATTCATCGGATTAATCTCGAAAACCCACTTACAGATACATCTTCAACATCCCAAACTGAACTTCCGTTTACCTTTCAAGATGTAAAAGCTGCTATTCCTAATGAATGTTTTGTTCCGAATGTATGGCGATCACTCGCCTATTTTTTTGCCGATACTGCGATCATTGTCGGTTTATATGCTACTGCTGCCTACCTAGATGCATGGTGGTTTTATCCAATTTTTTGGTTTGCAACGGGGACAATGTTTTGGGCTTTCTTCGTAGTCGGACATGACTGCGGTCATGGTTCTTTTTCACGATATAAATGGCTAAATAACCTTGTAGGTCATCTTACACATATACCAATCCTTGTGCCTTATCACGGTTGGCGGATCAGTCATCGTACCCACCACCAAAACACAGGCAATATCGACACCGATGAAAGTTGGTTTCCAGTTACCGAAACTCAATACAAAGAAATGGATTGGCTAGGTAAATTCATTCGCTTTGATGCGTTGCTGTTCGCTTATCCTCTTTACTTGTTTAAGCGATCGCCTGCTCGTCCCACCGCTTCACATTTCGTTCCTAACAACGATCTATTCCGTAAATCAGAAACCGCAGACATCATCACCAGTACTACTCTATTTGCGATGATGATTGGTTTGTTAGCGTGGTTGGGCTTCACTTACGGATTCCTATTTATATTCAAGTTTTATATCGTTCCATATATTATTTTTGTTGTATGGCTGGATCTAGTGACCTATTTGCACCATACCGAATCTGATATTCCTTGGTATCGCGGTAAAGACTGGTATTTCTTAAAGGGAGCACTTTCGACCATTGACCGTGACTATGGCGTATTTAATAATATTCATCACAATATCGGTACTCATGTTGCTCATCACATCTTTATCGGAATTCCTCATTACCACCTTATAACTGCGACAGAATCTATCAAGCCAGTTCTTGGTAAATATTATCGAGTTTCTAACGTCCCAATCTGGAAATCATTTTTGTTCA